>JAJRWG010000232.1 GCA_024276895.1 Bacteroidota bacterium | reverse complement strand
TCTTTCATCATTGATGCAAATACCTTCTTGTTGGTAAGATGTTGCCTGACAAGGAAAATATTTATATCACTGAAGTCCATCAACAAGATTGAATCCGTTACAAGACTGGCTGGTGGTGTGTCAATAATGATGTATTCATATTTGCTGCGTAATTCCCTAAAAAGCTCAGCCGTTTTATCGGATGCAATAAGCTCAGCCGGGTTGGGTGGTACAGGGCCTGACAAAAGAATGTCAAGGTGTTCTACCTTAACCGACGGCTGTATGACTTCATCCAAAGTACTTTTTCCTATTAGATATGAAGTAATGCCTAAGCGGTTGGATAATTCAAAATCCTGATAGATTTTAGGTTTTCTCAAGTCAAAGCCAAGCAGGATTGTTTTCTTCCCATACTGGGCATAAATACTTGCAAGATTAATTGAAATGTACGTTTTACCCGCATTTACCATATCGGCAAGAACCAAAATGGAAGTTGAGTCACCTGTTTTTTTCTGCTTAACAATGTATTGAATATTCGTTCTCAGAGAACGAAATGATTCTGAAATACTTGATTTGGGAAATTCAGAGACAACAAGTTGTGTTTTCTTACTCGAATGGAGTATTTGACCAATGATGGGAAATTTAGTGTGTTTTTCCACATCCGTTTTTTCAACAACGGTTTCATTAAAATAGTCTTTTAACAGAATATACCCGATCGGAAAAGCTAATCCTAAAATAAAGGCTATCATGTAGTTCAGAGAATTTTGAGGATATACCTGAGGTGCAAGCTCTGCTCTTGCAACATCAATTACTTCGTTATCAGGAAGGTTTGAGGCTTTTGTAATTTGTGCCTCTGTTCTTTTGGTAAGCAAATAGGTATAAATATTATCAGCAAGTCTGAACTTTCGCTCATAATTAATTAACTCCCGTTGTGTTACAGGTAAATAGCTCACTTGTTGTGTGTATTTATTGATCCGGTCATTGATTTCCCGGATTGACTGATTAGAGTTAAAAATGATGTTGTTAATATTTTCCAGAATAGCGGTTTTTGTGTTGGCTATGTGGTTGTTGATGGCAATTACAGTAGGGCTTTTAACGGTTGAGTAAAGCAATTGTTCGGCTTTTGTATTGTAAAGGTTGATCATCTCACCAACCAAACGGTTTAGTACCGGATCATCAATTCCCATAGCCGAAGGAGCAACAAGATCATTAAGGTTATCCTGTTTAATGATGATGTAATCTTTTAAGTTTTTGTAATAATTTGACTTAACAAGTAATTCAGCTTTTTGATTTTCAAGGTCTTTTAATGATTCCATTACCTGTTGTGCCTGATAATCGATATCCATTACTTCACGCGAAGACTGAAAGTTCTGCAGGTCTATTTCTGCTGTTTTCAGTGTATCCGAAATCTCTGTGAGCTGAAAGTTAATAAAACGAATAGTATTTTCAGCAATTTTATTCTTCATTTCCAGCCCTTGCTGCAGATAAACTTGAGCCAACATATTTAAAAAATTGGTTGCCTTTTCAACATTGCTGTGTTGAAACTTAAGCTGTAAAATAGAGGCTTCCCGGCTTATCGGTTCAATATTAACCCCGCCAAACTGACTGGCCAGGCTAAAGTAGTCATTGAAAACAAACTTATACAGGTTGTCAATATCTGTTTCCGGATTAAAATTTTTGTTTAGCACTACTTTAAACGAGTTGTATGGATTTTCAATCAGATCGCCAAATCGGTAATTCTTTTTCCACTCGAACTTATCAACTATTTGTTGATCATCATACATCTGTGTAGAATAATTGTATTTTCTAACAAATTCTCCTTCTGTTTCAATCCTAAATTCGTTTTTATTCAGAATAACCAGCGAATAGCTCAAGCCGACTGCTTGAGAAACAGTTGTATCAAAAACAATTTGGAAAGGAGACTGATGATAAAGTTCTGTTACCAAAAGCCCTTCTTCTCTAAAGTAAGACACCTCAAAATCCAGGTTAGCTACCGTTCGGTACTTAAGTGAAAATGACATGAGTTTACTGATCTCGTTTTCCAGGTTTTGGTTTGAATTACTAAGGCCAATGCCTATCATCGCTGTTGGGTCAAGTCGTGACCTGTCGTCTTTCACAAGAATTGTAGTTGATACCTCATAGATTGGTGCAGTATATTTATTGAAAAGAAAAGCGACAACAAGAGCAATAAATATGGTAAGGATGAACAGATACCAATAGCGGAGTAATTTAAATATTATTACTCTGATATCCAGTGATTCTTCTTGCTGCTGCTGAAGTCCTTCAAAATTCTCAGTTGCCATAAATCTGTTGTTTTAATTATTGGAAGTAATTTATTAATAAGAGCGTTGTAGAAATAAAACCGAACACAATGCCGTATGGAAAGGAAGTAAAGGCAAATTGCTTCCCCCTGACCGGTTGGGCATAAATAATATCATTTGGTTTCAAATAATAGAAATCCGATGCCAAAATATCCCGCTTAGTCAGGTCAACATAAAGAACCTCCGAGCCTGCTTTTGTTTGCCTTATAATTGCAATTTTGTTTCGGTTGGCATAATCTGTCAGGTCTCCTGCCATTGAAAGTGCTTCCAATATGTTAATCTTCGTTTGATAAACTTTGTATTGCCCGGGCCTGTCCACTTCTCCGAGCATAATGATATTGTAGTTCACCAGCCTGACAATAACCACAAGTTCAATCAAATACTCTTTAAGTTTTTCCCTTAGTAAATCCCTGATTTCATCAACAACCATGTTCCGGACATAGAGCTCTCCAGTCATAGGGAACTCCAGGTAACCGGCATCATTAACGATATAACTTTGGAGGTATACACCGGCATCGTTGGCTGTACCTGTATTTCCCGAACCTGCTACCAGCGGATTAAGTAAAACGTTTGTTTTATCATCAAATGTTACCACCCGTATGTAAAGGTTATCACCCGGTTGAACCCTGTATTCTATTTTTCGCTTGTTTTTAAAGCTTGAAAAAGTATCTGCATTATCCTTTACCTGCATGTACAACATCTTTTTCTGTGGCACACAGGATGAAAAAAACAGAGCTATTATTCCTAACCACACAAATGACCTGAAAATCAATCGGAAATGCTTTTTCATAATCCGCAATGTAAGTAAAACTTATTTGAACTTATTTTATTTTCGGCAAAATTAATCTTCTTTTTAAGAAATCAAAACAAATAAGAAACATCTACAAAACATTTCCTCTTTGCTAAGTTCGTTTAAATCAAATATTTATTTTTGGATTTTTATTTAAATGAATGTGTGATATGAAAAACCTGATTCTTGTTTTGTTTTCTTTGTTATTGGCATACTTTACGAATGCGCAGGGATTGCAAATTAAAAAAACTTTTTCCAATGTTCCATCAGTTTACACCAATATTGGTGCAAATGATAATGACGAACTTGTTTTCACATCCATCTCGAACGGAAAAGAAGCCAAACTATCCGACAAAAGTACTTTTTTTACTTTGGATAGCATTCGGATAAACCCAAAAGGAACAAAAACCGGGCTCCTGTTCAATTTTAATAACGATAATTTCAATGGTACAATCTACTATGGTTTATTCGCAAAACAGGCTCCCAAATATCCACAGGCAGTTTATTTTCAAAAAAGTGCGGCAATAAAACAAGGTGTTTCGGAAGTCAATATTGCTCAGTTTACGGGAAAGTACGACATTGCCGGCCTGGAAGAAAACGGTAAAGCGAAACTGGGCTACCGAATCGCCAATACTTTCGGGAAAATTATTTATAACGGACAAATCAATGTGGAAGGTAATGGCCCCTATTCGGTAGGGCTTTCCATCGTAGGGGGTCCGTTTGTAAATAAGGTGTCCGAAACAAAGGCCGTGATTTCTTTTTACACAAATCTGCCTTGCAGTCCGGTGGTCGAAGTCAACGGACGTAAGTACCAGGCCATCCAAATCATGGCTAACCCCATCGGTGACCTGCATCACGAAATCAGTATTCACCACCTGGAACCGGGTACAAGCTACAAATACACTATTCATTATGGCAGCTATCAGGAGACCTACAGTTTTAAAACTGCACCCGCTGCAGGTAGCCGTCAGGAAATAGTATTTGCCTACACCAGCGACTGCCGTGCAGGATCAGGCGGAGGAGAGCGGGATGTTTACGGGGTGAATGCTTATATTATGAAAAAAATGGCTGCCTTAGCAGCTTCTGAAAATGCGGTATTCTTCCAATTTACCGGTGACATGATAAACGGATACTCTTCAAGCATCGGCGAAACACATCTTCAGTTCTCAAATTTTAAAAAAACCCTGGAGCCCTGGTGGCACTATTTCCCGTTTTATGTGGGAGCCGGTAACCACGAAGCTGTTTTGTCGGTTTTTGACGACGGAAGTAAATATGGTCTTGCTGTTGATAAATTTCCTTTCCAAACCAAATCGACAGAGCGTATTTTCGCCGATGCTTTTGTAAATCCTGACAACGGTCCGCTCAGTGAAGACGGCACTGCTTATGATCCCTCACCATCAAATCAGGACTTTCCTGCTTACAAAGAAACCGTTTACTACTACACTTATGGGAATGTGGCCATGATTGTATTGAATTCAAACTACTGGTACACACCATCCACAAAGAAAATTCCTGAAATTGGCGGCAACCCGCACGGCTACATCATGGATAACCAACTCAGGTGGCTGGATAAAACAATTAACGAGTTTGAAAACAATCCCAACATCGATCATATTTTCGTGACCATCCACACGCCAGCCTTTCCCAATGGCGGACACGCCAACAACGACATGTGGTATTACGGGAATAACAACATCCGTCCCACGGTGGCCGGAAAAGCAGTTGAAAAAGGCATCATCGAACGCAGGGACGAATTCATGGACATTCTCATCAACAAAAGCAAAAAGGTGGTGGCCTTGCTTTGCGGGGATGAGCATAATTACAGCCGGTTAAAACTCACCCGAAAAACACCCATATACCCGACAGCTTACGTTGGCAAAAAATTGAAAGTTTCCCGCCCGTTCTGGCAAATTACCAACGGCTCGGCCGGGGCCCCTTACTACGGTCAGGAACAGCTTCCCTGGAGCGAATCAGTGGAAAAGTTTTCTACACAGTACGCACTGATGTTGTTTTACATCGAAGGGCCGAAAGTACTGCTACGCGTGGTGAATCCGGACACCCTCGAAGAAATCGAAGAAATTGTTTTAAAGGAATAATCTTTTACCTTTTTTGCCTGCTTTTTCATCCCGCTGGATTTCTTCAATTCACGGAAGTTTGTCTGGTATTACTTTATTGTGCTACTTTTGCACCGTTTTTTTACACACAAACCAATATTTTGAAAAATGGCAAAAAACCTGGTAATTGTCGAATCACCTGCCAAAGCCAAAACTATTGAAAGATTTCTGGGAAGCGACTTTGTTGTCCGAAGCAGTTTCGGCCACGTGATGGATCTGAACAAAACCAAACTCAGTGTGGACATCAAAAATGATTTCAAACCCGAATACGAAATCAGTCCTGACAAGAAAAAAGTCATCTCCGAACTGAAAAAAATTGCGAATACTGTCGATACTGTTTGGCTGGCATCGGACGAAGACCGCGAAGGAGAAGCCATTTCGTGGCATTTGCTCAATGCCCTGAAGCTGGAAAAAGAAAAAACCAGGCGGATTGTTTTTCACGAAATTACACAGAACGCCATCAAAAATGCCATCAAAAACCCCAGAGGAATTGACGAAAACCTGGTGGCGGCCCAACAGGCACGGCGAGTGCTAGACAGGTTGGTTGGCTACGAACTTTCGCCTCTGCTGTGGAAAAAGGTTAAACCTTCCCTTTCGGCCGGCCGTGTGCAATCGGTAGCCGTGCGCCTGATCGTGGAGCGTGAAGACGAAATCAAAAATTTCAAGAGTACTTCTTCCTTTCGCATTGTTGCTGATTTTAAAACAGAAAACAATTCAACTTTTAAAGCAGAATTTCCTAAACGATTCAGCAAACCTGAGGATGCCAAACAGTTTCTCAAGGACCAGATTGGTGCCGGTTTTCAGGTGTTTTCCATCCAGAAAAAACCAGCCAAAAAATCACCTGCCCCACCTTTTATCACTTCTACACTTCAACAGGAAGCTTCGCGAAAACTGGGCTTTTCGGTGGCCAACACCATGCGCGTTGCACAGCAGCTTTACGAATCGGGAAAAATCACCTACATGCGTACCGACTCGATGAACTTGTCAACCCTTGCCCTGTCGATGGCCAAAGAAAAAATAGCCGGGCTCTACGGCGAAGAATACGTGAAAATCCGCAATTTCAAAACCAAGGTGAAAGGCGCACAGGAGGCACACGAAGCCATCCGCCCTACCTACCTCAAAGTGCAGGAAATTGACGGCACTGCCGAACAAAAACGTCTGTACGCCCTTATCTGGAAACGGACCATTGCCTCTCAAATGAGCGAAGCCAAACTGGAAAAAACAACGGTTTCGATTTCCACAACGGGCGCAACCGGACTTTTTGTCGCTGAGGGCGAAGTCGTCAAATTCGATGGTTTCCTGAAAGTTTACCTGGAAAGTACGGACGAGGAAAACGGGGAAAAACAGGGCATGCTTCCCAAAATGAAAAAAGGTGATGTTTTGTTTCTGCAGGAAATGCGTGCCCGCCAACGCTTCACCAAACACCCGCCCCGCTATACCGAGGCCAGCCTGGTTAAAAAAATGGAAGAACTGGGGATCGGCCGACCGTCCACTTACGCACCGACCATCTCAACCATTCAAAAGCGAGAATACATAGTCAGGGAAAGCCGTCCGGCACAAAAACAAAACGTTACTCTGATTACCCTGAGAGAAGGTCAACTGACTGAAAAAACCTTACAGGAAAACGTCAGCTCAGAAAAGACAAAACTTTTTCCCACCGATATCGGGATTTTGGTTAACCGTTTTCTGCTCAAATATTTTGACCAGGTTATGGATTACAATTTCACCGCCAGCGTGGAAAAAGAATTTGACGAAATTGCCGAGGGCCGGAAAGCCTGGAACCAAATGATCAAAGAGTTTTACGGCCCTTTCCACAAAAAAATTGAAGACACCCAGGTCAATTCGGGGAAGTTCAGCGGCGAACGGCTGCTCGGCCAGGACCCCGAAACGGGAAAAAATATTTATGTGAAGATTGGTCGGTTTGGCCCCATTGCACAGTTTGGCGATACGGAATCGGATGAAAAACCCAGGTTTGCCGGATTGCAAAAAGGCCAAAGTGTGGAAACCATTACGCTAGAAGAAGCTTTGAAGCTTTTTGACTACCCGCGTACGCTGGGCCAATTTGAAAATGAGGAAGTTACCGTTGCCATCGGCAGATTTGGCCCCTACGTTAAGCACAACAAAAAATTCGTTTCCATTAAAAAAGGCGACGACCCGGCAAGTATTACCCTGGAACGAGCCATCGAACTGATTGAAGAAAAGCGCAAGGCTGACGAACAAAAAATACTGAAAGCTTTTCCGGAAGACAAAGATGTACAGGTGCTCAACGGAAGGTATGGTGCTTACCTGAAAATCAAACAGCAGAACTACAAAATTCCCAAAGGAATTGAGGCCGCAAAGCTGAGTCTGGAGGATTGCTATAAAATTGCCGAAGACCCAAAGAACGCCTCCAAGAAAAGGTTTTTCAAAAAGAAGAAATAAGTCTGCACTTCCGGGTAACAGACTGGTTGAAAATGTTTTCCTTCCACGGTTTCATAAACCTGAAAAAGGTGCTGTCCAAAAAAGAATAGCCAATAAAATTTAATTGTAATTTGGCTTTTTTTTAATGTCTTGATTGTAATTTGATTTTCTGACCGATGGACATAAGCATTTATTTCGAACCCGTCAATCTTAGCGGCCTCATTCACAACAGTCAAAACGGGAGTTCCCGGATGGATAAAGTGGTCAGGATTTATTCGGAGTCGAATCCTTTTCCCGGGCTCGAGGGGGTTAACCTGGCCGTTTTCTGGCTTGGCGAAGACCGTGCTTCACTGGCAAACAAAGGCTGCGGACAGGCTCACGAAGCCGTCAGGAATCAGTTTTACACCCTTTACTCCCATTGGAACGACCTGGTGATTGCCGATTTGGGAAACATCATCAACGGCCACAGCATCGACGATACTTATTTTGCAGTTAAAGATGTGGTGGCTTTCCTGCTGAAAAACAACATTGTACCCATCATCATCGGCGGCAGCCAGGACCTGACTTACGCCAACTACCTTGCTTACGAAGACATCGGGCGGGTCGTTAACATTGCTGCGGTTGACCCCATTTTCGACCTGGGGCACGATGAACATGAACTGAATGCCCGATCGTACCTGAGCCGGATTATCCTGCACCAGCCCAATTTTCTTTTCAATTACACCAACATCGGTTACCAAACCTACCTGGTAAACCCCGAAGCGGTCATTCTGATGAAAAACCTGTTTTTCGATGTCAACCGTTTGGGAAATGTAAAAGCCGACATGCAGGATGCTGAACCCATGGTGCGCAATGCCGATATCTTAAGCATCGACATGGCCGCTGTGAGACATGCCGACGCACCCGGCAACGCTTACGCAAACCCCAATGGATTTACGGGCGAGGAAATATGCCGCATTTGCCGCTACGCCGGTATGAGTGACAAGCTCAGCAGTATCGGTTTTTACGAATACAATCCGCGGTTCGACAAAAACCACCTGACCGCCAGCCTGCTCGCCCAAATGATGTGGTATTTTATCGACGGTTTTGCCAACCGGCAGGACGACCGTCCCGAAGTGGACAGCGAAAATTACATCCGTTTCGTGGTAAAAACGGAAGATTTTAACGACGAGATTGTTTTCCTGAAGAGCAAAAAAACCGGCCGCTGGTGGATGGAAGTTACCGTGAACAGCGAGATCAACAACAAGTACCGACGTCAGCGGTTTGTCCCCTGCTCTTATCCCGATTACCAGGCTGCCCTGAAACAGGAAATCCCCGACCGCTGGTGGAAGGTGCAACAGAAACTGATGTGACACAAGGTTTAGCCCCTTCAGTAGCACGGGGCTTAAGCCCCGTGCTACTGAAGGGGAGTTTGTTCCCAGCACCTTCCGCTTTGCCCGGTCTGGTAAGCCATTCCAGGAAATTTTTCCCTGTGGATTATTTCAAAACCGGTATTGGGATATGCAGCTAACCAAGCCTTTTGAATTTTGTAAAATTTGGCAACTTTATTGTAAGATTTTTCAAAATTCCCGTCCGGGAATCCCCCAAAAAACCATCCTGTCTTCTTGAGCCATGCAGGTGCCGGGCCCGGTAAGCATCCGGTTGGTGAGAGATTCCAGTAGCACGGGGCTTAAGCCCCGTGCTACTGAAACTACCGAAGGGATTTCAGCCTGAACTTCAAAAAAACGGGGTTGTGGTCGCTGTTCTCAAAATTCAGGTCGATGACACGGGCTTTCAGCACTTCGATGTTCGGAGAGCTCAGGTAGTAATCCAGACAGGTTGTGCCGTTTTCGCCCCTGACAAACGATTTGTTGTTTTGGCGATTGGTGGGTGCGCTGTTGTCGTATGCCCAGGTCCAGCCCGCGGGCATGAAACCGGGATTCATCTGCACCTTCGCTTTAAAAAACTTATGCCCGTTGTAATTTCCGCCGGGCCGGTAGCCGGGCGGGTTTTGATTCCAGTCGCCGCCGGCCACCACGTAATTTCCCTTCCCGTACTCCTCAAGCATCACTTTTTTGAGGATTTGCAACTCGTGTATCCTGAGGGCACTGTCGTAAACGTAGGCCGAGTTGTGGGTGTTGATCACGATGAGTTCCCTGCCCCCTGACAAAGGGTAACGGTTCAGCAGAAAGCACCTGTCCAGCAGGAACAGTTTGTCGGGCCAGTCGGCAATGAGGGGATAGGCATAGCGCAGCGCTTCTGCCGGAGGGAAGGTCGAAAGAGTAATCAGTCCGCCCAAAACACAACCCATGGGTTCGTAAATCGGAACCGGAACAAAAGGCACGTCATAATTTTTGGCAAAAACGCCGAAGTGCCCCGATTTGGCTTCTTCAATTTCAGCCACTTCGTTCATCCGGTAACTTCGTTTCGATTTGATGTCAACTTCCTGCAACAACCAGAAATCAACCGTATCATTGGCTTTTACAAAATTTTTAATGCCGTTCAGGTACTTCCGGCTCAGTTCTTTCGGGGGACGTACTTTCGTTCCTCCATCGTAAAAAAAGTCCATTTCGCTACCCAGTCCGGCATAGCCGATGTTCCAGTTCATCAGCTTGAAAGTATCCTGTTCCACCAACGGAACGGTGGTTTCTTCAACAAGGATTTCCACCGGCTCAGGTTTGTAATCGCTCAGGGTGATGTAGAGCAAAAATCCGCCAAAAGCAATCAGCAGAACGAGCAGCAACCATCCGATAATTTTTAACAGTTTTTTGATTCGTGTTCCCATGATTTTATTTTTCCGGCAAGTTAAGTACTTTTACCATTCCTAAAACCAACGAAATGAAAAACCATCTGCTTTTTGCTTTGCTGTGCTTAACTGTTGTCGGGGTTTTGGCACAGGAACCCGGCAGTTTCAAAAGCAAAATAATCAGGCTCGATTCAACCAAAAAAGAAAAATTTCCGGCAGAAATCCATGCCGGCCAACTGGATTCCTTATGGCGCATTTGGCAAATGGAAGAAGCAAAAAGAAGGGTGGTGGCAAGGGAGCAATTCCTGGCAAATTTTGACAAAATCCCCGACTCCCTGCCCGTTTTACGCATGAACCGGCTGGATTTAAGCACGGGGCCCGATCTTTCCAGGTTCAGGCAATTGAAAGAAATTCACGCCGATAAAAACAAACTGGAAACCATCCCCGAAAGCTTTTTCTCAAGCGACAGCCTTCGGTTTGTTGACCTGAGCGACAACCCGCTGAAAAAACTGAAAGTTCCGAAAGAAAACAGCCTCGTTTCGCTGAAGATGGAAAACTGCAGTCTGGAAAAAATTCCGCGTCAGGTGCGGAAAATGAAAAACCTGAAACGCTTGTACCTGACCCGGTCGGCGGTAAGAAGGCTGGGGAAAATCAAAATCTTGCAACTTGCAGGCAACGACATCGAGACCCTCCCGCCAAACATCAACCGGCTTTCGGCCGCACGCCGAATCAACTTTTCAAAGAACAAACTGTCGCAACTGCCGTCATCCTTTGCCGGGCTGGACAGCCTGGAAGTGGTCATTTTTTATGAAAACAATTTCTCCGAAATTCCCCCACCGGTAAGCGGTTTGAAAAACCTTATCGAACTCGACTTTTACTACAACAACATTGACGAAATCCCGCAAGCGCTTACCGGACTTGAAAAACTGGAAAGACTGTACCAGTCATTCAACAATATCGAAACCCTGCCCGACACCCTCCGCTCAATGAAAAACCTGCGAAGGCTTTACGTTCATCACAACCGCTTAACCGTCATTCCGCAATGGATTACCGGGCTCGACAGCCTGGAAATCCTCGGTGTGGGCTACAACCAACTGGTTTACTTTCCCGATGTTTCAAGTATGCCAAATCTTTGCGAAGTGGACATCCAGCGCAACACCCTTGAAGAAATCCCCTGGAAACTCATTCGGAAGAAAAACCTGAAGCTGCTGCTGATCGGGAACAACCTTTTTCTGGAAGATGAAAACAGCCTCAGGGACATGAAAAAAATCCGTGATCAAAGACTGCCGGATTGTGTTATCGTACTGGATTGAAGAGGTTCTCGCCGGTGTTAAACCTAAGCTGAAGGGTTTACCAGTTTTTTTACTTTTGTCCTGCACCAAACACCAAAGATTATGGCATTGCTGGGAAGCTTAATCAAAAAGGCTTACGCGCTGAAAAATAAACCGGTTGAAAAACGAAGGCGCGCGGTAAAGCCCGAAGTTGCCCAGAAAAAACAGTTGGCCAAATTGGTCCAGAAGGCCCAGTTTACAGCCTTTGGCGAGCATTACAAATTCTCCAGAATTCTTGCCTCGCCAAACATGGAAGAAGCCTTCAAATCTACCGTCCCCATCCACGACTACCGGTCGATGTACAAACGCTGGTGGTACCGTGCGCTCAACGGCGAAACCTACGTCACCTGGCCGGGAAAGGTCAAATATTTTGCACTGAGTTCCGGTACTTCCGAAGCCTCCAGCAAGTACATTCCCATCACAGGCGACATGCTTCGTGCCATCAAAAGGGCAAGTTTCAGCCAGTTGAGTGGAACCGTCAATTATGATTTTCCGCTCGAATTTTTCGAGAAAGGCATTTTGATGATTGGCGGCAGTACCCACCTGCAATACAACGGAACTTACTTCGAGGGTGACCTGTCGGGCATCACCGCGGGAAACATTCCTTTCTGGTTCCAGCATTTTTACAAGCCCGGAAGGCGCATTTCAAAAACGCCCGACTGGTCCACCAAGCTGAACGAAATGGTCAGGAAAGCACCCGGGTGGGACATCAGCATCATCGTGGGGGTGCCGGCCTGGGTGCAAATCCTCATGGAGCGCATCATTGAGGCTCACAATGCAAAAACCATTCACGACATATGGCCTAACCTGGCCGTTTACGTCCACAGCGGGGTTTCGTTCAAACCTTACATGAAAAGTTTTGAGAAGCTGATTGCCAAGCCATTGGTTTACAATGAATCGTACCTGGCATCCGAAGGTTACATCGCGTTTCAAAGCAATCCCCGTTCACAGGGCATGGAGATGGTCCTCGACAACGGCTTGTATTACGAATTCGTTCCTTTTGACGAGGAAAATTTTGATGAAGACGGCAACATCCTTGAAGCTGCGCGGGCCATTTCCATCGGTGAGGTGGAGGAAAATGTCGATTATGCCCTGTTGCTTTCGTCCAATGCAGGAGCCTGGCGCTACCTCATCGGTGACACCATCAAATTCATAGACAAAAG
>JAJRWG010000231.1 GCA_024276895.1 Bacteroidota bacterium | reverse complement strand
ACTGGCATTGCGAACTGGTTTTAAAACCGAATGACAACCAATAGTCTTTATCTTTCTCCTTTTCCTTCCGATTGTTTAACATAATTCAAAGCTAAAACTTTCACCGTTCTTATTTGAATTTGCAAACATAGGATGACGTCGCCACCGCGTAGGTTTACAGGCGGTGAGGGATAACCTGAGAGTTCCTCCTGTCATCTCGACAACGCTTGTGGCGTGGGAGAGATCCACCGGGTGTGGTTGCCCCAGGAAAAGGCCGGTTGTCTTTCGGGATGAGCCGGGATGAAAACTAACCGTAATCATGGTTATGCCTGCTTTTTTTACTTTTGGGAAAACAAAACACATGAAAAACTTCAAAAAATTCCTGTTGGGCCTTGCCGCCCTTGTGCTTATTCTTTTTGTTCCGGCCTGGCTGTGGCTCAAAAGCACCGCCCCGCAATACGAAGGTACGCTCGAACTGGCCGGCTTGCAATCCTCCGTTGAGATTGTGTATGACGACTTCGGTGTACCCCACATCTACGCTTCCAACGCCCACGATGCTTACTTTGCGTTGGGTTATGCCCAGACGCAGGAGCGGCTGTTCCAGATGGAGATGATCCGCCGGGCCACCAGCGGCAGGCTGGCGGAAATCCTCGGCGAGGACCTTTTGACCATCGACAAGATCATGCGGACACTTTCCATCCGGAAATTTGCCCTGCAAAGTGCGCAAAACAGTTTTGCAAACGCCAGCGACCCTTTTAAAAAGCAGTCGCTGGCCTACCTGGAAGGCATCAACAGTTTCATCGACAACGGCACGCTGCCGGTGGAGTTCACCCTCATCGGTTTCGAGCCCGAACACTTCCGGCCCGAAGACATCTATACCGCCATCGGGTACATGTCGCTGTCTTTTACGGCTGCCATCTCGCTTGACCCGATGATGACCGGCATACGGGAGGAGCTGGGCGAGGATTACCTGCGCGACCTGGCACTGGATTCCCTTTCCAATGCAGCGCTTTACCATGCACAGGACAGGCTGCTTTCAGGTTTGTTCAAACCGTTTGCATTGCAAGAAATGCTGCCCGTTCCCATTTGGGAAGGTTCCAACAACTGGGTGATGGGCAAACACCGTTCGGCAAGCGGCAAAGTACTGCTGGCCAACGACACCCACATCGCTTATTCCCAGCCGGCAGTCTGGTTCGAAGCCCACCTGAATTATCCCGGTTTCGAAATGTTCGGCTACTACCTGGCCGGCATTCCCTTTGCCCTGATGGGTCACAACCGCCACTACGGCTGGGGATTGACCATCTTCCCCTTCGACAACATGGACCTTTACCTGGAAAAGACCAAGCCCGGCAATTCCGGTCAGTACCGCCACGGCGGTGAGTGGCTTGACTTTGAAGTGGACGAACAGCACATTCCCGTCAAAGACGGCGAAGATGTGCCTTTCAGCATACGTTCCAGCATCCACGGTCCCGAACTCAATCCGGTTTATACTCACATCGCTGAAACGACTGACGAGCCCGTTTGCCTGTGGTGGAGCCTTCATCACATTGAAACCACTGCCCTGAAGGCTCTTTACGGCATCAACAACGCCAAAAACCTGAATGACTTCGAACAGGCCATGAAGCGGGTTGACATCATCGGGCTGAACGTTGTTTACGGCGCCAGCGACGACAACATCGCCTGGTGGGCTGCCGGGAAAATTCCCGTGCGCACACCGCAAATCAATACCATGCTGATGCTGGACGGTTCCGATACGGCCAACGATTTCAAAGGTTTTTACAGCTTCGACAAAAATCCCAAACGCATCAACCCGCCCGGCGGTTTCATCGGCACCTCCAACAACGCCCCCATACCGGTGGACGGAACGATTTACCCGGGTTACTACTTCCCCGGCTACCGTGCAAGGCGCATCCGCGAACTGGCTGAAAGCCACGATCACTGGGACCTGGGTAGCATGCGCAGCATCCAGCTGGACGTGAAATCGGACAGGGATTTGAAAATCAGAAATCTGGTCATGGAATCGGTGGATGCAGATGCCTTGAAAAACCAAAACGAACTGTATGCCCGGGCACTGGACACCCTGGCCGCCTGGGACGGAAACTACACTGTGGAAAGCAGTGCTGCCACCCTTTACACTTCCATGCTTTACCACATCCTGAAACAAACCATGGCCGACGAACTGGGCGATGAAAGGTTTGACAAAATCGTCAGCACGGTGCCTTTGCGTTCCGCCGTCGAAAGGCTGTTTTTCAATCCGCAATCCCCCTGGTGGGACGACGTGCGAACACATGACGAAAAGGAAAGCCGGGAGGAACAGCTTGCCAAAGGCTTGCAACTGGCCCTGGAAGACCTGGCGCAAAATCCGGGAGGCGATCTTTCCGCCTGGCGCTGGGGCAAACTGCACACCCTGACCCACGTTCACCCCATCGGACGAAAAGAGCCTTTCGACAAAGTTTTCAACGTGGGGCCCTTCCCGAAAAACGGCGGCAACGAAGTGGTGGACAAAGAAGCTTTCAATTACAACGGCCACGGCCCTTACCCGGTGATTTCCGGCCCGGCCATGCGGCTTTTACTGGATTTCGGCAGTCCCGAAAAAGCATTGTCCATCCTGCCTACCGGCCAGTCGGGCAACGTGATGAGCCCGCATTACGACGATCAGGCCCAAATGTTTGTCAACGGCGAATACCGAACGCGGCAACTGAACCGGGCAGATATTCCGGTGGAAGGCGTGTTGGTTTTGAAACCGGGAAAGTAGCGGTTTTTGTAACTTTTCCAAAGTTTTAAAATTTGGAAAAGTTTTCAGCACGGCTACTGCAGTTTTTCTTTTACTTTTTCCAGCATCACGGTGGTCATTTTTTCCAGGTCGTATTCGGTTTTAACGCCCCAGTCGTTGCGGGCAGTGCTGTCGTCTATGCTTTTGGGCCAACTGTCGGCAATGGCTTGCCGGAAATCGGGCTTGTAAGTGATTTTGAATTCGGGAATATGTTTCCGGATCTCTTGAGCCAGTTGTTCGGGTGTAAACGAAATACCGGCCATGTTGTAAGCTGAACGCAACGAAAGCTTGTCGTCATCGTACTGCATCAGCCGGATGGTGTTGGCGATGGCATCATCCATGAACATCATGGGCAGGGCCGTGTCTTCCGACAGGAAACATTCGTAGCTTCCTTGTTTAACAGCACTGAAGAAAATTTCCACGGCATAATCGGTGGTTCCGCCACCGGGTTCGGTTTTGTAGCTGATGAGCCCCGGATAGCGGACACTGCGGAAATCCACGCCATAGCGATGGTGGTAGTACTCGCCCCAGCGTTCGCCGGCCACTTTGGAAATGCCGTACACCGTATTGGGTTCCATCACGGTCAGTTGCGGCGTGTTTTCGCGTGGTGTGGTTGGCCCGAAAACGGCGATGGAACTGGGCCAGAACAGCTTTTTGGCATCGGATTGATGGGCAGCTTCCAGGGTGTTCATCAGGGCTTTCATGTTGATGTCCCAGGCCTGCAACGGGATTTTCTCGGCATTGCCCGACAAGACGGCAGCCAGGTTGTACACCTGGGTGATCTTGTAACGTACCAAAAAGTGCAGCAGATTATTAAAGTCAAGTACATCCAGTATCTGAAAAGGCCCGCTGCGGCCTACTTCTTTCGGCGGGTATTTGATGTCCGTGGCATAAACATTTTCGTCACCGTAAATCTTGCGCAGGGCCAGTACAAGCTCCGAACCGATTTGTCCCGAACTGCCGATTACCATTATTTTTTCCATAATAAGCGTGGTGGTTGAACTGAATGGCAAAAATAAAATATTCGTCCTTTGTTCCGTCATTGTGGCTTCTAACTTAATTTTCTCAGTTTCCGATGAACCTAAGCTTTCCTGAATGATGCACAAACACAATCGCCTCAGCGATGAAAAAATATCGTGTACATTTGTACCATCAAACCAAACGAAAATGATTGAGCTTAAAGAAGTCAATGACCATCGCGACACCAAAGATTTTGTTGAGCTGCCGTTCCGCTTGTACAAAGACCATCCTTACTGGGTTCCACCCATTAAGAAAGACGAAATCAAACAGTTGCATCCTGATGTGAATCCTGCTTATGCTTTTTGTGATGCTCAATTCTGGACAGCCTGGGAAGACGGACATTGTGTGGGGCGAATCGGTGCCATCATCAACCACAATTACAACAAAAAGATCGGGAAAAAGATGGGGCGCTTTTCACGATTTGAGGTCATCGACAAACAAGAGGTAACGGACAAGCTTTTTGAAGTTGCCGAGAACTGGCTGCGAGAAAAAGGAATGGAAGCCATCCACGGCCCGCTGGGCTTTACCAACCTCGACAACCAGGGCCTGCTTATCGAAGGCTTCGACTACCTGCCTTCCATCGCTTCGGTCATGCACTTCCCCTACTACCAAAAGCACATCGAGAACCTGGGATTTGAAAAGGAAAATGACTGGGTGGAGTTCCGTTTGAAAATCGAGGAGGTCCCGGAAAAAGCACTTAGACTGGTGGAAATCATAAAAAAACGAAACAATCTGGAGGTGATTCATTTCAAAGAAAAATCAGAGATGAAGGGCTATTTAAAAGATGTTTTTCACCTGCTGAACAGGGCTTTCGACGAACTGCCTTACGTGGCCCCTTTTTCCGACGAAATGATCGAGTACTCCGCCAAAAAGTACCTTGATGTTTTGCAACCCAAATACATCGTCGTTATTAAAAAAGACGGGGAAATGTTAGCCTTTATCATTGGCTTACCCAGCTTGTCGAAAGCCATGCAGAAAGCCCATGGCAAGCTGTTTCCCTTTGGATTCCTGTACATCATGAAAGCCCTGAAAAATCCCGAAGAAATGGACCTGCTGCTTACCGGTGTGGACCCACACTGGCAAAAGCTGGGGTTGCCGGCCATTCTCATCAGCGAGTTGCAAAAGTCCATGATCGAAAACGGTGTGAAATACGTGGAAACCACCGGCATGTTCGAGTCCAACCTGAAAGGTGCCACCACCTGGAAAAACTACGACCACATCCAGCACAAGCGCCGCCGCTGCTTTGTAAAGGATTTGTAATTTTGCCGTTTAAATCCAAGAAAATGCCACTGACCATCTACAATACGCTGAGCCGGAAGAAAGAAGTCTTCGAACCGCTGAAACCCCCGCACGTGGGCATGTACGTTTGCGGGCCCACTGTTTACGGCGATGCCCACCTGGGTCACGCCCGCCCGGCCATCACCTTCGACATTGTTTTCCGTTACCTCAAGCACCTGGGTTACAAAGTGCGGTACGTGCGCAACATCACCGATGTGGGTCATCTGGTGGACGATGCCGACCAGGGCGAGGACAAGATCGGCAGGAAAGCCCGCCTGGAACAACTGGAACCCATGGAGGTGGTCAAGTACTACACTGACCGTTACCACGAAAACATGGACCAGCTCAACGTGTTGCACCCCAGTATCGAGCCCACGGCTTCGGGTCACATCATCGAGCAAATCGAAATGGTGAAAAAGATCATCGACAACGGTTTTGCCTACGAGTCGGAAGGTTCTGTTTATTTTGATGTGGAGAAGTACAACAAAAATCACCGCTACGGCAAACTTTCGGGACGAAAGGTTGAAGAACTGCTGGAGAACACCCGCGAACTGGCCGGACAGGAAGAAAAAAAGAACAGCTTTGATTTTGCCCTCTGGAAAAAGGCCGACCCCACCCACCTGATGCACTGGCCGTCGCCCTGGAGCGAAGGCTTCCCCGGCTGGCACATGGAATGCTCGGCCATGGGAGCCAAATACCTTGGCGAAACCTTCGACATCCACGGAGGCGGAATTGACCTGCTCTTCCCTCATCATGAATCCGAAATCGCACAGGCCAACGCCGCCAACGGCCACGACGCTGTGAGGTACTGGATGCACAACAACATGATCACGGTGGAAGGGCAAAAAATGGGCAAGTCGCTGAACAATTTCATCACCCTTAACGAGTTCTTCTCCGGATCGCACGAAAAGCTGGAAAGGGCATACAGTCCCATGACCATCCGCTTTTTCATTTTACAGGCACACTACCGCAGCACAGTGGATTTTTCCAACGAGGCACTGCAGGCCGCCGAAAAAGGAATGAAACGCCTTTTCGAAGCCATGAAACTGGCCGGGAAACTTCCGGCTTCCGGGCAATCTTCCGTTGATGTGCAACGCTTTGAACAGCGCTGCACCGAAGCCATGGAAGACGATTTCAACACACCGGTCGTGATTGCTCACCTGTTCGACCTTGCCCGGATCGTCAACCAGGTCAACGACGGCAAAGCCACACTCACGGCTGACGACATTGCTTTTGCGAACCGGTTTTTCAAAACCTGGCTCAACGAATTGCTGGGATTGAAGGACGAAAAGGAGGAAGACGACAGCCAGATGATCGAGTACCTGATGGAAACCATCCTCAAGCTGCGGCAGGAGGCCAAACAAAACAAGGACTACGCCACTGCCGACCGCATCCGCGACGAACTGGCGAAACTGAACATTCAGATTAAAGACACGAAAGATGGTGTCAAATGGAGTCTTAAGTAGGCTTAACGGCTTACAATGAAGCGCCGGCCGCTTGTGGTTCCATTTACATTTGTCCTGACGATGTAAATACCCCGTTCAAGTGAAGCGGTATTCAGGCGCAGGGTGTTTTGGCCATCCTGAAACTGAAACTGCCTGCTCAGCAATTGCTTTCCTTGCAGGTCGAACACCTCAACCGTTGCGGTTTGGCGTCCGTTGACTTCAATATTTATATTTACCCAGTCCACAGCAGGATTGGGGTAAGGCAATCCCAGGGTGTTCAGGTGAGCGGCATTTTCGTAACCTTCTCCAATGCCGTCAACATTTCCAGGTATCAGAATGATTTCTATATCGGAAACGTCAGGGTCTTCCACCGTAACTTCGACCTGTACCTTTTTTTGGTTTAGTCCGGTTACTTCAGGATAAAGCCAGTAGGTTCCCAGAGCAACTTCCGGAAATTCAAAAGCCCCGTTCAGGTCCGAATAATGGCTGATGAGCGTCTGATTTTCCTCATCAATCACATAAATATCGATTCCCTGTGCAGGCAGGTCGTAATTGCTTCCGTCAGAAATTCCGATGTATTTTACATTGCCGCTGATATTCCCGTCTCCGACGTCAAGCCCCGCTCCTTCAACAAAATAAATATGGTAACCCCAATCGGTATGGTCATGCTTGATTTTGGTTGCATCTTCCCAGAAAATAACATTGCCATAGTAAGTAGGCAGCAGGCTGCCATAGAGTTCGGATACTTTTTTCGGTTGTATCTTGACGTAATAATAGCCTGAAGGCACTTCAAAAAAGCTGTAATAGCCCAGCGTGTCCACTGAAACCGTGTCAACGGGGATGGTGTAATCCGTACTGTCGATATAATACAGGAAGGCCGTGCAGTTGTTCACCGGGAAATAACCGGCATAGGCATGCCCTCCCAAATGGAAAAACGAACGGTCGGCGATATAAACTACCCGTAACATGGTGCTGGTTTGTTCCATGTTTTCAACCATGGCAGTGGTGGTCAGGCGTACTTTGTACATGCCCGGGCCGGGGAAAACATGGTCAGGAGATTGTTCTTCGGAAGTTGTACCGTCACCGAAGGTCCAGTACCAGCTTGTGATCTCATCGTTATCCGTTTCGTCAATAAACCGGAAGCGGTAAGGGTCACCGGTAAGTTTCTGCCTGAAAGAAAAACGCGATTGAAGCAGATTGGCCTGCACGGGCATGTAAATATCAAAATTAGTGACCATGATGTTGCTGCCGGCGTAGGACACAAATCGGTAGTGCTTCATGGTGTCGTACTGTGTCCCGAAAAAATCTTTGGTGTAAACCAACAGGGACCCTTTTGAAGTCCTCGTGGTGATGGTATCGTAGTAAAATCCTTCGTTATCGGTAACCACTTCAATTAAAAGCGGGCCCGAGTCGATGGTGACCGTTGAGTCTTTCAGAAAATAAACCGAGTGGTTCGGTACCACATTGCCGTATTCGTTGTTGGTTACCTGTCCCGAAACTACAATGTAGTTGTCCGTTACCTGTGCCGTCAGCCCAAAGTGCAGAAGTGCAGCACCAATCAGCAGCCAAACGGGTTTCAACAAAAATAATTGTAACTTATCTTTCATAACTTATCTTTTTTCTAAGGCGTTAATTTGTAAACCAGACCGAACCGCAGGCTCAGTCCTGACAGTGCTGTTTTGTATTTGCTTTCGTTGTAAACAGGTTTAAAGTAATAACGGTAGTTGGGTTCAAAAGCCAGTGACATGCGCTTTCCGACCCTTACATCAATGCCTGCACCAACCCAAAACTGCAAGGAATAGGTAGTGCGGACGGGCAGATTGTTTTCCAGATTGACAATTTCAATGTATTCGAAATTGGTTTCCGGCTTGCCAATTCTTTCGGTTACTTTAATGTTCACGGCAGGGCCACCATAAAAATACCACTTGAAGCGACTGGTACTGTTGTGATAGCCAAACAGCAAGGGTACCTGGAAGTAGTAATACTTGTTGGATACTTCCGCGATGGCCAGATGCTGTACGGAATCCCAGACTTCAACTTCCTGAGTGTGGTAAACGGGGAACAACTCGCCGTCAATGGTGTCGAAAGTGATGTTGAGCACACTGTCGTAAGAACCGATGTAATCATGCGTCAGGTAATCAACATTGGCAAAACCGTTGTCACGGACGTAAGCAGCCCCGGCACCAAAGCGGATAAACCAGTGCTTGTTAAAATACCACGAAGGTTCGATGTTCAGCGAATAAGTTCCGGGTAAGCTTACCGAATCAAAGTTGTTGAGCATCCATTCCGGTGTAAAATACAAGCCGATGTTCCAGTATTTTTTGAATCCCGTTGTTTCTTCCGGGCCCTGGGGAAGGTCGCCAGTCAGCAAAGGATTGCTTTTGGGATACAGTGCTGGCGGCTTACTGCGGTCAGCGGCCTCAAGCCTCCTTTGCTGTGCGTTAACCATCGCCAAAGCAAAGTCGATGCTGCTCAATTGGGTTATCCAGTTTGAACTTTTGACACTGTTGGCAGTATGACTTTGTTTTTCTGGCGGGAGTTTTGCAGTGACCGTCAACGGTGCAGGTTGGGTATTAACTTTAGCAGTTTGGGTTGGGTTGGGTTGGGTTTTTTGGGTTGATGCTTCTTCTGTAACCGGCTCAGTGGCAGTTTCCGGCTCAGCGGTGTAAATTTGCTGATCCCGGTTATCGTTCTGTCCGGTGACATTTTCCGGTTGGGGCTGGTCGAAATCTTCAATCAAATCTTTGGTGGCTTGCTGTGAGGTTTGCTTGCCGGGGAGAACAAGCCAGAGCAAAAGCGCCAGTAAGATCAGCAAGGCAACCACTGCCAGTTGTTTGACATAGGGGAACGGTAAAGCCGGTTTTCCCTGCCCTGCAAGTCCTTTTTCAATACCTTTCCAGGCATGCGCCGGAGGAACGGCCTGGTAGTTCTCCAGTTTCTCTTTGATCAACTGTTCAATATGTGCCTGTTCACTATTCATTATTCTCCCTGTTCCTTATTGACCTAATTTTACGCTGTAAAGTTGCACGAGCCCTTGAAAGTTGTGACTTGGACGTATTTTCTGAAATCTCGAGCATTTCTCCTATTTCTTTGTGGGTATAGCCCTCAATCACATTCAGGTTAAACACAGTCCGGTATCCGTCAGGCAGTTCCCTGATGATTCCCAGCAACTCATCCGCAGTCATTTTCTCAATGACAAACATTTTTTCTTCCGGATCGGCCTTGATGTAATCCAAGTCGACAGTCATCCCACGTTTGATACGTTTTTTGTAAAAATTAATGGCTGTGTTGACAATGGTTTTCCGAACCCATCCTTCGATGGAGCCTTCCCCCCGGTAGCCTTTCAGGTGGGTAAACACCCTGATAAAGCCCTCCTGTAAAATGTCATCGGCATCATTCCGGTTTGCAGAAAACCGGATACAGATGCCGTACATTTTCGGAGCAAGTTGCTGATAAAAAAGCTCTTGGGCCTTTTTATCCCTTTCCTTTAGCCTTTTTATGAACGATTTATCAAATTTCATTTAAGGTCATTCGTTCCTGCCGGAGGGGTCATAATTTGACCCGCAAGGTACAAAATAACCTTCAAAGTAATAGAAATGACACCCTTGCTTTTAAAAAGGTTCCACAAAAACAATAAACTTCAATTGGTTGCACGCTGCAGACATGCTCAAAAACAGGGGAATCAACTTTTGCCGGTTCCAGTCAAAAAAAGGAGTTGAAAGAGAGTTGGGTATTAAATTGCAAAAGCTGACCCGGTGATGGTTCAGCGTTTTCGCATGAGGCAAACCCAGTTTCTGGCCGGTTGGGGCTGGTCGCTGCCAAAGAGGCTGGTGGAGAGCGAAAGGATTTCAAACCGGTGTTCCGTAGCTTTCACTATGTCGAGTGCCGACCGTTGCGGGGGGCCTTCTCCCCGTTTTCGCGGCGGATCGTCAGCACTGCCGATGAGCGACAGCCACAAGCCCCCGTCGGATAGAACGCTGGCTACTTTTTCGGCAAAAGCTTTTCGCTGGAATAATTTGTCGAAGGTGTGGAAGAAACCACGGTCGAAAATAAACCGGAAGGGGGCCCCGTCAATTTTGTCATTCAGAAAATCGGCAACATGGAACCGGCAACGGACACCGGCCTGCTTAGCCTGTTGTCTGGCAAGCCCGATGGCAATTTCCGAAACATCGAGGGCGGTAATCCGAAATCCCTGCCCTGCCAGCCACACGGCATCGGTACCTGTCCCGCAACCGATTTCAAGGGCCTTGCAGGCTTTGACGGGATGTTTTTGAACCGTTGTCACCAGGTTGATGTCGGGCTTTTCGTGAGCCCAGGGCATGCATCCCTCTTTGTATTTTTTGATAAATCTTTCTTTTACTTCCATTTCAAAACAAGTTTGGCGGCAAATGCCGGACAGCAAATCTAAGATTTTGTCGTAAACGAATTGCCATCCGTACGGCCTTTCTTCCGAAGGAATTGTAAAAAACTGATTTTTTTTAAAATTTTTGTAACCTTTTTAGCAACTGCCGGGTAAAAGCCATACACACAAGCCAATTAATCAACCAAAACCAAACAAAATAAGTATCCGGTAAGAGACCGTTAATTAAAAAGAGCCGTGCAGAGACAGCGGCTCTTTTTTTTGTGGAAAATTTTTTGACAAGGCTTCTTATTTTTCGCTCAAGTCTCCCCTGCACACCGGCCGGGCAGAAAGACTTGCACAAGGAGGGAACAGCAAAATCAAAAAAACCCGTCAAAGTCCCGCAAAAGCTTGACAATGACGGGTTTTGTCGGGGTGAGAGGATTCGAACCTCCGACCTCGTCGTCCCGAACGACGCGCGCTAACCGGACTGCGCCACACCCCGAAATTATTTTAAGAACTATCTTTCGTTGGGAGTGAGAGAATCCGAAAATCCGACCTTCACACCCCGAAAACGGGCTACAAAAGTAATAATCATTCAATTAACTGCAAAGTATTTTTTCGGCTTGTAAAAAAGGTCTTGCGAATTGAGGTTGCAGCCTTGCTAACAAACGAATTGTTGTTGATTTTGTACTGGCTTTTTTAAAAGGTCATTCTTCAAGGTCTTCATCTTCCGCCGTCATCTCTTCGGGTAGTTCGATAATTTTTTGGGCCTGCAGGCTGTCCATGGTTTGAATGTTCCGCAGTTTTCGCTCCATAGCATTGGCGCGGGTGCTACGCAGGGTGTCGAGGGTATTGGAGGCACGGTTCACCTGCTCGTGAACCTTTTTCAGGTATTCCGAAAACTTGCTGAATTCCGTCTTCACCGCCGAGAGCACTTTCCACACCTCGCTGCTGCGTTTTTGAACGGCCAGGGTACGGAAGCCCATTTGCAGGCTGTTGAGCAGTGCTGACAAGGTAGTAGGCCCGGTTACCGTGATTCGGTATTGCCGCTGCAGTTTTTCAAAAGCGCCGGGATGACGCAGTACCTCCGCGTAAAGCGACTCCACCGGCAAAAACATGATTCCGAAATCGGTAGTATGGGGCGGGTCGATGTAGTTTTCGCTAATGTCTTTGGCGAAACTTTCAATGACGCGAAGCAGTGTTTTTTGGGCTCCGGAAATGGCTTCTTTGTCGCCCGAATCGTATGCGTTCAGCAGGTACTGGTAGCTTTCCATGGGGAACTTGGAGTCGATGGGCAGCCACACTTCACCCTCGTCCAGCTTGCCGGGCAGTTTGATGGCGTATTCAACATTGGCCTGGCTGCCTTTTTTAGTGGCGACGTTTTGGGCGTACTGATCTGGCGAAAGCAGTTGTTCGAGAATGTTACCCAGCTGGTACTCGCCCAGCACGCCGCGGGTTTTCACATTGGAAAGAACTTTTTTCAGGTCGCCCACACCAGTGGCCAGGTTTTGCATTTCGCCCAATCCTTTGTGCACCAGTTCAAGCCGCTCGCTTACCTGTTTGAAAGATTCGCCCAGCCGCTTTTCAAGTGTAGACTGCAGCTTTTCATCAACGGTTTTGCGCATCTCGGTCAACTGCTGGTTGTTGTCTTCGCGGATGGCTATCAGTTGTTTTTCGATGGTCTCTTTAACCTCTTTGATGCTTTCTTTCGATTGCTTGTTCAGATCGGTCTGCTGCAGGTTCAGGTCGTTGAATTTCCGGCGCATTTGTTCATTGAAATCTTTGATGTTTTGGGCAAACTTTTCTTCAAAAGATTTCAATCCTTCATTCAGCTCCTTCCGGTTGGCCTGGGCATCAGCCTGAATGGTTTCTTTAAAGGTGTCAAAATTTTTGATTAATTTGTCTGACAGTTCGCCAAGTGATTTGGAGAAAGAATCGAGTTGATCTTTTTGAAGTACAATATTTTCCGAAATCCTTTTCAACAAGGTATCCTGTAAATCCTTAAAAAGCGAATTGATCTCCTGCCGGTTTTCCTGATTCAGCTCGCGGTTTTCACGCCGGGTTTCCAGCATTTCTTCCTTTAGATTCGATTTCAGTTCCTGAAGCTGGCTACTGACATTTTCTTTTCCGCCTTTTTTAAGCAAAACGACAAGCAACAAAACAATAAGCAGCACAAGGCTGGCAATCAACAGGTAAGTTTCCATGACGATGGGGTTTTTTCGGGTGATAAATGTAATGAAAATACCAAGCCCCACAACGGCCCGGGCTGTAAATCATTCTATCAAACAGGGGGCATTAGCGGATAAACTTTTCCAAAGTATCGAACTTTGGAAAAGTTCAGATTACAGTTTTCCTGAGACTCATCAATTCAATGTGAAAAGCCTGGCTATGCCGGCAGGTTCTTTCCGGATCAGTTTTTAGGGCCGTAAATATCCTCAACCACCTTTTTGTATTTTTTCATCACTACTTTTCTTTTGAGTTTCTGGGTGGGTGAAAGGTCGCCGCTTTCGGGTGTCCACACGTTGGGAATCAGGCGGAACTCCTTGACCTGTGCCACATGGTCAAGCTCTTTGTTGTACTTGTCCACTTCTTCCTGGTAGCGTGCGATGACCCGCTGTTTGGTTACCAGGTCGTCGTTGTCAGTGAATGTTACTTTGTGAAGTGTGCACCAGTTGTGCAGAAACTCGAAGTCAGGTACAATGAGGGCAGCGGTGAATTTTTCATTTTCACCGATGACCATGATCTGTTCGATAAACATGGACTCTTTGAATTTGTTTTCCACCAGTTGCGGTGCGACGTATTTCCCTCCCGAGAGCTTGAAAATTTCCTTTTTCCTGTCGGTGATGGTGAGCATGCGGTTTTCGTCCAAAGTACCAATGTCGCCGGTGTGGAACCAGCCGTCTTTGTCGATGGCTTCGGCCGTTTTCCCGGGGTCTTTGTAGTAGCCCTTCATCAGGTTGGGTCCTTTTTCCAGGATTTCGCCGTCTTCGGCAATTTTCACATCCAGCACATCGGGCACCACACCCACACTGCCAAAACGCAGGTAAGGCGGCTCGGGCATGTTGGCCGAAATGAGGGGTGAAGTCTCGGTGAGGCCGTAACCTTCCTGAACGATGATTTTGGCAGCGAAGAAAATCCGGGCCAACCGTGGTTGCAATGCAGCCCCTCCGCAGATCACACCTTTCAGTTCGCCTCCCAGCGCTTCACGCCATTTGCTGAAGATCAACTTGTTGGCAATTGCCAGCTTGAAGTTGTACAGGGTGGTTCTGTTTGCAGGATCGGGATCGTATTTGTCGCCCACCTTCACGGCCCAGAAAAACAATGCCTTTTTGATGCCTGTCAGCTCCCGGCCCTTGTTGATGATCTTGTCGTAAACTTTTTCGAAAACACGGGGCACGGTGATGAAAACATTGACCTTGATTTCGCGCATATTTTCGCCAATGGTTTCGATATTCTCGGCATAATAAATGGTCAGCCCCTGCGACTGCCACAAATAATTGCCCACCCGCTCGAGTATGTGCGACAAAGGCAAAAAACTCAGGGCACGGTCGCCGGGTTTTACGTAAGTAACAAACTGATTCGCGAGTATAAAATTACTGACGACGTTGTTGTGGGTGAGCATGACTCCCTTGGAGAGTCCGGTGGTCCCAGAGGTGTAAATGAGTGTCAGCAAATCATCGGGCGAAACATCGTCTCGGCGTTGCTCAAGCGTCGTCCTCAATTCAGATGCTTTGGATGCGCCAAGTTCACAGATCTCGTGCCAGTTTTTCGCGCCTTTCACTTCGTCAATAGTGTAAACGGCTTCGATATTTTCGATTTTATCGGCGATAGGTTTCAGCTTTTTGTACAAGTCCTCGCTGGAAACGATCAGAATGCGCGAGTCATAATGCGAAAGGATGTGTTTGTATTCCGTTGGACTGATGGTGGGATAGATGCCCACGTGCACGCAGCCGATCTGCGACATGCCGAAGTCGATGAAGTTCCATTCGGGACGGTTGTTGGTGACGGTGGCAATTTTATCACCTTTTTTGTAACCCATGGCCAGCAGTCCCAGACTGAATTCATCCACATTTTTCCTGTATTCGGCAGTGCTGAAATTTTCCCATTTTCCGTTTCGTTTTACCGAAAGGGCGATGTCGCTGTTAAAGTTTTCTTCTGCGTTGGTCAGCAGATCGAAGGTTCGGGTGATGGTGGTCATGGCTTTTGGTTTTTGTGATGAATGGAATTGTTCAAAAATAATGATTTCCGGGAAACAGCCCTAAGGGCTTCTTTTACGGCTGAATTTTATTTTGATGTGTTGACTTCAGTTTTTTATTCTTTTTATTCCGTTTTTAAGTATTGTGGTTTGGAAATTAAAAAGCGAACCAAGTTTGTAATTGCCCAATCTTAAGTAGGTGAGGACCTGAGCAATGTGAACATCATTAAAAGCTTCAACGGTTT
>JAJRWG010000230.1 GCA_024276895.1 Bacteroidota bacterium | reverse complement strand
TCTCTACTTTTGCCCGGTCAATTGGTCTCGTAGCTCAGTTGGATAGAGCAGCAGCCTTCTAAGCTGCGGGTCGCAGGTTCGAGTCCTGCCGGGATCACGAAACCGTCCTTTTTCAGTGCGGTTTTTTTATGCTCCGACTTGAAAGCCGGGGTAACTTATGAGTGTTTGGTGCCCCCGACTTGAAAGTCGGGGTAACTTATGGGAAGGTTCCCAGCAAAGTTTATTATCGGCTTTGCAGCCCATTCCATAGGGGTCGCTTTCATGCAGAAAGTGATGTGGGAAGTCCTTCCGGGATTACCAAAACAGTGTTTACTTACTGAATACTATAATTTGAGTGATCCCGGCGTTGAGGACTTTGTACATGACAGCTTGAGTGCGATGCGATTTTGTGGGCTTACCAAAATAAACCGACCGTAAGAACTCCCGGTGTTGTTCTTATCTCATAAGCTCATACAATTTTGGTTGCACCAAGGCACATTTGTGAAAGAGTGATCTTTATTTAGCCTGATCTGCAACACAGGCCTTCGCTCATCTGTGGTGGCCAACCTTCTGATAAAGTATGTTGACCGTGACAGGGCGCTGCTCCACGTCAGGCAGTCGATACTCAAAACCGCATTCGAAGAAAACTCCTCCTGCGGGAAATAAAATGAAACAATTCTGTTTGTACTTTTGCGGTACGAATCAATCGTTTTTATCCATTCACGTATCAAATCATTTAAAAAATAGCCCTTATGGAGAAAAGCAGGTACAAATCTTTCACTTACGAGATTACTACCGATCCGGAATTCATGGCCGAATATTATTCCGTTCCACCGGAATTGCGCGAACAGCAGGAAGCGCTTTACGTGGAGATCATGGAAAAGAAAACAGGGAAAAAACCAATCAGGAAGCTCCTGGAACTCATCGGGAAATATCCCGAAAACCCGCAGTTAAAAAACTATCTTTCAATCGCCTACACAAATGCCGGAAACCCCACCAAGGCACAAGAGGTAAACCGCCGGCTACTGGCCGAGCATCCCGCTTACCTTTTTGGAAAACTCAATCTGGCAGCGGAGTACTACAAGGACGGGGAATTTGAGAAGATGCCTGAAGTCCTTGGCGCGGAGATGGAAATACAAAGCCTTTATCCCCACCGCAATAAATTCCACCTGTCCGAAGTAACAAGCTTCAACAAAATGGCCTTTCTTTACTTTATCGCCACTGACAACCTGGAGGCTGCCCGCGCACGGTTGGAGATCATGAAGGAAATCGCTCCCGATCATCCTGATACCGAGTTTGTCATACTCAAGTTGTTGCAGGCAAGAATGAAAGAAGAAATTGACAGATGGGAGGAAGAAGAAAAGACAAAAATACATGTAACACCACTTCCGAATACGGTGCCCATACAAATTACCGACCCTCCCGTATTTGAAAATGAGATTATCTACCGGCTCTACGAAAACGGCCTCTATATTCAAAATGAATTGCTTCAGGAAATTCTGGAACTGCCCCACGAAAGCCTTATCGCCGACCTGAATAAAATCGTAAATGATTTGCTGTGCCGCTACGAATTCTTCAGCAATATAGTAGAAGAAAATGGCTGGCAGGAGGAGAAGATGGGGTTTCCAATGCATGCCATCATGCTCCTGGGTGAACTCAGGGCCGAAGACAGTCTGCCAAAAGTACTGGAGGTTCTCAGGCAGGATAAGGAATTTCTCAGCTTTTGGTTTGACGACCATCTTACAGAAACCCTTTGGGAACCTCTTTACTATCTGGGCAATCAGCAACTTGAAGTGCTGATAAACTTCGTTCAGGAACCCGGCCTTGACACCTACTCAAAAACTGCTGTTACAACCGCAGTGAACCAAATACCTTATCACCAGCCCGAAAGAAAGGAAGAGGTGATGCGATGGTACGCCCGGGTGTTTGATTTCTTTGCGAACAGTGTACCCGAAGACAATGTGATTGACAGCGACCTGATCGGTTTGCTGATCTGGGAAGTCACAGACCTGGGATACAAAGAGTTGTTGCCGGATATTAAAAACCTGTATGACAAAAAGTACGTGTCAGAAAGTATCTGCGGAGAATATGCTGATATTGAAAAAGACATTGCTGAACCGGCCCTCTTGTCGCTACACAAAGAACTTCTGAGCATCAAACAACGCTACGAAGCAATCACCACCACCTGGTCGGGATATAACGTGGAAGATGAGTTTGAAGACGATGATGAAGATGATTACTTCGACGATTACGAATACCTGCCCCCCACAGAGCCCGCCCGTACTTCACCAAAGATCGGACGCAACGAGCCCTGCCCCTGTGGCAGCGGTAAGAAATACAAGAAATGTTGCTTGAATATAAAGCTTTAAGCCGATAAAAAAGCCCAGCATTAAAAGAAAAATAAAGATACCGAAAATAACAGAAGAATTTAAAAAGGCTGAAAGTGGCAATGGATAAATGTATCCGTCAAATAAACCATTACGCGAAGTGGGAAATGAGCTGAGCGTGATCGCTTACGTAAGTGTGATCTCCCTTATCTCTTTTTTGAATTCCCGATACCTCTTTTCACTATTTTTGCGATTCAGTTTTCCGGGATGAAGCAACACAGCCAGATTGTCAAAGGTACCATCGCCATCAGTATTTCCGCCATCATGTGGGGTTTCGACGGTGTGGTGCTCACCCCCAGGCTGTACAATCTTGACGTGGGTTTTGTGGTGCTTATGCTGCACCTGATCCCTTTCCTGCTGATGAACATCTTCTTATTCAGGCAGTACAGCCAACTCAAACTGTTTGTCAGACAGGATTACATCACGTTTACCCTGGTGGCTGTCTTTGGCGGTGCGCTGGGTACCATGGCCATTGTCAAGGCCTTGTTCCTGGTTAATTTTCAGCAATTGTCGGTGGTTGTACTGCTACAGAAGCTGCAACCCATTTTTGCCATCATCCTGGCTGCCATATTGCTGAAGGAAAAAGTAAAACGCCACTTCGCCCTCTGGGCGGGACTGGCCATTGTTGCCAGTTATTTCCTGACTTTCGGCTTTAACCTGCCGCGCTTCGATGTCATGGAAAACACGGTTTATGCCGCACTTTATGCCCTGCTGGCTGCCTTTTCGTTTGGCAGTTCCACCGTTTTCTCCAAAAAAGTGCTGCTGAACCACAACTTTGTAACGGCGACTTTCTTTCGTTATGGTTTCACCAGTTTGATCATGCTGATCTACGTGCTTGTTTTCAGGGAGTACACGCAGTTTTACCGGATCACGGAGACCAACTGGATTTATTTCATCATCATCGGACTGACAACGGGTTCGGGTGCGATCTTCATTTACTACTACGGGCTGCGGCGGGTCAAAGCCATCGTGGCAACCATCAGCGAACTGCTTTTCCCCATCTCGGCCATCGTTTTCGACTATCTTGTCAACGGAAATGTTTTGTCGCCGGTTCAACTGGTCAGTGCGGCCGTCATGGTTTTTGCCATCATCAAACTAAACGGCTGATCTTTTTGATCTTGTTGTCCATCTCTGTTCAATTTTTATCCCGTAAGGTTTTTTTCCTATCTTTAGACAGAATTTTTTCACTTTAAAAACTATTCGGTTATGTCAGACGATCTAAAACTGGTTTACTCGGGTTCGCGGGTTGAAGCCCTTTTTCTTCAGGATCTGCTGAAAGAAAACAGTGTTGGCAGCATTCTGAATAAAACACTGGAGTCGAGCAGCCTGGCCGGTTGGGCGGATGGCCCGACGCAGCGTGATGCGATGCTTTACGTGGAGGCATTTAACGAGGAGAAGGCGAAAAAAATACTTGAGGATTATTTTGAAGCCCGCGACAAACAACAGTAATCTCAGATGGAAACAGCCTTGCTGAACCATTTCGTTTTCGAGGACGAACTGCGCAGCACCTGCGATTTTGACCCTTTGTTGTTGCAAGAGGGCTCAGGGGTGTACGAAGTCATCCGGGTTATCGAAGGAAAGCCATTGTTTGCGGATGAACACGTAAACCGCCTGTTTCGGTCAGTACGCCTGGCAGGAATGCATTGCGAACCCAGGGAGAACCAGATCCGGTCAAGGCTTAAAGTCCTGATTGAAAGCAACGGACTGCGGGAGGGAAACATCCGTTTTCAGTTCCTGGACCATCCGCTGCACGGGAGATTATTCCTCGCCTGGGTCATTCCGGCGGTTTACCCTTTGGCAAAGGACTACCAGGATGGTGTAAGGCTGGCTACCCTGAAGGCAGAAAGGGATATTCCCAACGCCAAACGCGATAAGATGCCTGTAAGGGAAAAAGCCGACCGTGCCATTAGAGAAAAAAATGTCTTCGAAGTATTGCTGGTCAACCGTTCGGGTTTTGTTACCGAAGGTAGCCGCTCCAATGTGTTTTTTATCGCGGGAAAAGAAATTGTTACTCCTCCCCTGTCGGCCGTTTTGCCGGGCGTTACACGCTCGAAGATCATCGGGCTTGTACGCGAGGCCGGCATCACCACCCGCGAAGCGCCGGTCGCATTTTCCACGCTGGCGGACTTCGATGCCGTGTTTCTCAGCGGTACTTCCATCAATTTACTGCCGGTAAACAAAATCGATAAACTGGTTTTTCCAACCGGAAACCGGGTGGTCATTAAAGCCATGCAGGCGTATGACGATCTGATCCGCACCCATATCGAAAATTTTTCCTGGTAATTTGCGGGGCAATGTACGCCCCGGATTTTTGTCAACCCGTCAGCCCTCTGGAAAAACACGTATTCCTGCGTGCTGCAATTCCCGGTTTAATTTTGTAGCTTTACGGCCGAAAGCAGATTCAAAATGGCATTGGATATTTCAATTTTAACTTCGACAAGTGGCAGCAAACGCATCAATTTTTTGCGGGTGTGTAGTGTGCTGATTATTCTCCTCTTATCTGCGAGCAGACTTGCCGCGCAAAAAAGCATTCCCGACGATTATTGCATTTCGCCGCAGGAACAGCAACTTTTCGACAAGCTGAACATGCTGCTGGAAGAATACGGGAAAAAGCCTCTCCGGCTTTCCGCCTCCTTGTCATACGTTGCACGCACACATGTTGAAGACCTGGCTGCAAACCACCCCGACACGAGCATCTGCAATTTATCGAGCTGGTCAGACAAAGGCGAGTGGACAGCTTGCTGCTACAATCCGTACCTGCCTGATCAGGACTGCATGTGGGACAAACCGAAGGAACTGACACCTTATCCTTACCGCGGCTACGAACTGGTGGCCTATTTTCAGGACAGTTCCAGCGTGGATTCGGTTATCCGGATGCTGGGAAACACAAAACAGGCGCTTGACATGCTGCTCGCCAATGGTAATTTTGAAAATAAAAAGTGGGTCTGCATGGGTGTTGCCATGAACGAACACTATGTTTCGGCCTGGCTTGGCCAACGAGCTGACAAGGCAAAAAAACCGGTGCTTTGCGATACGGCTGCCGTCGTCCCGGTGGCGATTGCCGCCGGACAGGAAAACAAGGAGATCACCTATTACCTGATCGTGGCCAGTTTTCAGGATATGAAAGATGCACGGGAAGCCCTGCGGCGTTTTAAGAAAAACGGCTTTGAACATGCCGGCATCCTGAACGAAAACCAGCTTCACCGTGTTTATTCGGCAAAGTTTGACAACCTGAAGGAAGCCATGCATGCCAAAAAACAACTGCCTTACACCTACCGCGATGCATGGATTTTTAAGAAGTGAGAAGTCTTGAAATTATACGGCTTACAACCTGTCTTCGTCTCAGCCCCAGCCAGACCTCTAATAAAACAGAAAGTGCATGAGTGAACATTACAAACTTATAAAAGTAGAAAACAAGAAAGACATCCGGGAGTTCCTGGCCTTCCCGGCACGGCTGTACAAAAATGATAACAACTGGATCAGACCCCTGGACACGGATATCGAAAAAACCTTCGACCCCAAAAAAAACAAACTGCTGAGAAAAGGGGAAGCCGTCCGCTGGCTGCTGAAAGACGGGAAAAACCGCTGCGTCGGACGTATTGCCGCCTTTTACGAACCCGGCACCGCCCGCAAGCACGACGTACCGACGGGCGGGGTGGGCTTTTTCGATTGCATCGACGACCAGCAGGCTGCCAACACCCTCTTCGATGCAGCCAGGGATTGGTTGCAACAACGCGGCATGGAAGCCATGGACGGCCCGGTAAATTTCGGCTCGCGCGAACAGTTCTGGGGTTGCCTGCATGAGGGGTTTTACGAACCCATCCACAACATGCCCTACAATTTTGCTTACTACAACAAATTGTTCACAAACTATGGTTTCGGTATTTATTTCAAGCAACTTACTTTTCACGTGCTGTTGATCCCGAACAACATGCAAAAAGTCGTTTACGAACGCGGCGAGAGGTTCCGGAAGACGGAAGGTTTTGAAGTCAGGCTGTTCGATCCCAAGAAGCTGGAAAAATTTGCTGCGGATTTTACCGCCATCTTCAACGAGGCATGGGCAAAGTTCCCGGGGGTGAAAGGGATGAAAACGGCACAGGTGGAAGCCATGCTCAAAAAGATGAAACCCATCATCGATCCGCGCATCATGCTTTTTGCTTACTACAAAGACCGTCCGGTGGGCTTTTACCTGATGATCCCCGACCTGTACCAGGTCACCAAAAAGTTCAACGGTAAATTTACGCTCTTTCACAAGCTTTGGCTTCTCTTCGACCTGAAGGTGCGCAAGGTTTCCACACGTGCGCTGGGCCTGATCTTCGGGGTTGTCCCCGATTTTCAGAGCAAGGGCGTGGCCGATGGGATGATCCTGGCTTTTGAAGAACAGGTAGCCAGGCCAGGATTTCCTTACACCGACCTGGAAATGAACTGGATCGGAGACTTCAACCCCACCATGATCAAGCTGGTGGAATACATTGGCGGTAAGCTCAGGAAAGTGCATATTACTTACCGATATCTGTTCGATCGAAGCAAATCTTTTGACCGTGCAAAAAGCCTCATTTGATTTCTTTTTATATTTTTACCGTTTGTGCAAACAACCCTGAATCCAATGGCATTCTTTTGGCGATACCTTATCAGCTTTAGTTTTTTCCTGTTGACGGCTACCTCGCTTTTGGCGCAACAGCCCGAAAAAGTGAAGCAGATCACCCCCGAAGGGGACACCATCGTGCTGGAGGCCATCCCCCTCGGACATATCTCCACACAACTCGAAGCCGATTACAACACGCTGCAGGAGATCAGCAAGCGTACACTCCAGACCGACGACAAAATGCTGGAATTTGATACCCTTTCCAACAATTGGCTGTCGGCACTCTCGGAAGAAAAAAAACAATTTGAGGAAGAAAGCCCCGATTATTCCATCCGGCAACTGAACAACAGCAAAAATCAATGGACATCCTACGAAAAGCTGGTCGGCAACTGGAAGGATGCCATCAACGAAAGGCTGAAAGTAGTTGAAAAAGACTTGTACAGAACCGGTTCGCTGAAAACGGTTTGGGAGATCACACAAAAAGAAGCGGAAGACCTGAATGCACCGCCGTCCGTGATCGCCAGTGTTGATGAGATGCTCAGGAAGATCAGGTCGGTGAACAAATCCCTCGAAAAGAAGAACAACGCATTACTCAAAAGGCAAAGCCAGCTTGGCAAGATTATCCTGCTGATCACCGATGTGCTGACGATGGACGAAGAATTGCTGAGTAACCTGCATTCATACTATTTCGTTCAGGACGCCCCACCCATCTGGAATGCCGTTGACAAGACGCTGACAAAGGAGGTGCTGAAGGAGCACATCGATAAGGTGATTGAAGAAGACGGGCAGGGACTGGCCCTGTTTTTCGAATCGTACAAAGACACCATTTTCGTCCACCTTTTCATTTTCATTCTGCTGTGGGTCGGATTTTTCATCCTGCAAAAACAAACGGTGATCGCCGAAAAAGGCGACAGCGAACACGACCTGTCCGTTTCAAAAAAGGCCATTTCGAGGCACGGACTTTCGGCCCTGGTGATCTCCATGTTCTTATCGGTCTGGTTGTATCCCGAACTGAACAGCACCGTCCGCGATGTCATCCAGCTGGCTTACATCGTGGTGGCTATCATCTTTCTGCCCCGCTTCTTCCAAAAGAATCTTTTGCCCGAAACCCTAGCCCTGCTGCTGCTTTTTTTCCTCAACCAGTTTCAGTTGTTTTTTCCGACGGGAATGCTTTATTTCCGCCTGGTCATTTTTGCGAAAGTGATTGTTGCGGGATGGATACTGTACAGGACTTTCAACAGGTCTTCGTTCATCTCGTCCACCCTGAAGAGTGCCAGGATGAGTATCGTGCTCTGGGTTGCCTATGTTTTGTTTTTGTTCCTGGTCGTTTCTTTCCTGGCCAATATTTTCGGCAACCTGAGCCTGTCCGTGATGCTTTCCAACACGGTGGTTTACGCCCTCTTCAACCTGATAGTTGTCGTTCTGGTGGTCATCATTGCCAACCGCAGCCTGGTCATCTTGCTCAGGACCGAACTGGTGCGAAAATCAAACTACATCAACAACAACTGGCAACCGATTGAAAAACGGACAAAAACCGCCATCATCCTGATCGCGTTGTTCCTTTGGATCAAAGCCATTTTCAAAGGCCTGAACCTGCTGAGCAGCATCGAAGATTGGCTTACAGCACTTGGGCAAACCACCTGGAAAGTGGGCAACAGCACCATCGAACTCGACGGCGTGATCAACTTTTTCCTGGTGGTCATTCTGACGGTGATCATTTACCGCATCATTAAAACCCTACTGGAAGAGGAACTTTACCCCAGGGTTAAATTGCCAAGGGGTGTTCCGGGCGCCATTTCCATGATCACGGGTTACGTTATTGTTGCTTATGGCATTTATCTGTCACTTTCGGCTGCCGGCGTTGACCTGGGGCAGTTCGGGCTCATTGCCGGTGCACTGGGGGTTGGCATCGGTTTCGGCCTGCAAAATATCGTGGCCAATTTTATCGCAGGGCTCATCCTTGCCTTTGAGCGCCCCATACAGGTGGGCGACACAATAGAAGCAGGTACCGTAATGGGCAAGGTGAAGGAAATCGGCGTGCGCGCCTGCACCATCCGTACTTTTGACGGTTCGGAGGTGATGATCCCCAACGGCAACCTCATCGCCAACGACGTGATCAACTGGACGCTGAGCGACAGGAAAAAACGACGCGATATTTTTGTTTCGGTGGCGTATGGCAGCAACCCCCACCAGGTGATGGAACTGCTTAAAAAAGTTGCAGAATCGCATCCTAACGTTTTGCAGGTGCCTGCACCCTGGATCTTATTCGACGGTTTCGGCGACAGCGCCCTGAATTTCAGGGTTAGGATATGGACGGCAATGGATGTAGGCCTGACCACCAAAAGTGAGGTGGCCATTGGTTTTTACGATGCCCTGATGGAAGCCGGTATCGAAATACCGTTCCCGCAACGTGATCTGCACATTAAATCTTTTGACCCGACAATACAACACACGCAATATCCTGGCAGTAAAAAACATAAAAAAGATTAAATATGGAATTCGACGCAATTAAAAGAGGATGGCCTGGACTGCGGTTTTGGGTCATTTCCGCCTCACTGGTCATCGTTGTGGCCGGGGTGAAAGCAATGGCCAATTTGTTTTTAGTTTTGCTGATGGCTGTTTTTATTACGGCCATTTCGCTGGCGCCCTTCCAATGGCTTAAAAAGAAGAAAGTGCCGGAAGTTATTTCCCTCATCATCGTGGTACTGTTTATTTTGGGGATATTGTACGTTTTTATTGTACTGCTCACCGCTTCGGTTTCCGGTTTTAACGAAAAGCTCCCTTTTTATGAAGAACGGTTTAGCGAACTTTGGCTGAACACGCACAACTGGCTGGTTGAATCAGGTATGGTTGAGGAAGAGATCAGCATAGCCAACCTGATCAAATCGACCAATCTGATGAAATCGTCGGGGGACGCAGTGGCCGGCCTCGGTAAATTGCTCAGCAACCCTTTTCTGGTGTTGTTTGTGTATATTTTTATGATGCTTGAAGTTTCCATCTTCAGTAAAAAGATGAAGCTGATGTCGCCCAAGGCACTGGGAGGCATGCAGGTAATCATTGCCAATATCAGAAAATACTTTGGCATTAAGATCCTGACCAGTTTTGGCACCGGCCTGATTATCTACATCGGCTTACTCATTATAGGTGTGGATTTTCCATTGCTCTGGGGACTGATCGCTTTCATCCTGAACTTTATCCCCAGCATCGGTTCCATTTTTGCAGCCATTCCGGCTGTGCTGCTTGCCTTTATCCAGCTCGATATTTTCAGCGGACTGGCAACCGGGATACTGTACCTGTTGGCCAACGTGGTTATCGGCAGTATCATCGAACCGCCGTTGATGGGAAGAAACCTGGGTTTGTCTCCTTTGGTGGTTTTTATTTCACTGCTGCTTTGGGGCTTTGTTTTAGGACCAATCGGCATGCTGATCTCGGCGCCACTGACCATGATCTTAAAGATCATTTTCGACAGCCGGCCGCAAACCCGTGCTCTGGGCATTGTCCTGGGCGACAAGTCTTCGCTGGAAATGCTGGAAAAAGAGAAAATTGATTATTCCTGAACTAGCCAGGAGGATCGGCCCTGACAACATGGTCAGGACCGTACACTGAGTACAACATTTTCATTTATTCCCGCACAGTTTAGTAGTTTTGCTTCGCATGGAAGACATTGCCACATACCTGATTGTTTTCGGACTGTTGATCGGTGGGGTAAGCTTCTGGCAGATCCGTCGCCGTAAGCCGCGGCCATTCGTACTCTCCATGCAGCATTATCCCGAACTGCAGCTAGGGATCATCGTCAGGAAACGGGAAGTAAAGAGCAAAGACCTGGTGGTAGAAGTCCGGTGCCACAAGGCCCTGGAGATTAGCGGTGTGTTTGTGGAGATGATCTCCAAATCGAGGGAGATTGGTAAACTGGAAACAAGCGCCCTGCTCCCACAGGCCGGCAGGACAGTGGTGTTGGCAAAAAACCAGAAAATACAATTTGTTTATCTGTTTGAGCCTTTTAAAAAGTATTTAAAGGACAGCGGGCTTCCCATGCGCACGTTCCGCGTGGTGGTGGAAACACAAAGTCATAAAAAATACAAATCCCACGAAATGGCTTTTAACAAAAACTGGGGCCTTTTCCGCCCCGACAGCGGGTCGTATAATTAGACCGGGTATTGGTAGCCGGCAGTCTTCAGTCGGCAGTCGGCAATCTTCCGGCTTCCAACTCCAGGCTTCACGCTTCCATATTCAGGCCGCTCATTCAATGTCCATCAATTCCAGGTCGAATACGAGTGGTGAATAGGCCGGGATGTCTTTACCCCTTTCACGGCTTCCATAGGCCAGTTTTGAGGGAACGATGATTTTGGCTTTGGAGCCTTTTTGCATCAGTCTGATGGCTTCTTCCCAGCCTTTGATGACGGAACCGGTTCCCAGTACAAAGTCAAAGGTCTGCTTTTGTTCGTACGACGATTGCAGCAGCTTGCCTTCGATGGTATGCAAAATATAATGCACTTTCACTTTGTCGCCATCCACCGGGTAACGTCCGGAACCCTCTTCAAGGGGGATGAAATAAAGCCCCGATTCCAGTGGTTTTACGGTAATACCGTTACCGCGCAGATAGGCGTCAATGCGGTTTTGCTCGTTTTGTTTTCGCTCCAGGTCGGCTTGCTCTTTGAGTCTTTTGCGCTGCTGGCGGTCTTTTTTCACCTCTTCAACGGTCTTTATTTTTTCCAGTTTCACCTCGTAAGTAATGGTGGTAAAGGGAGGTACACCGTCTTTACCTCCAGGCCCAACGCCGATTTCGGAAGGGACGATCAGCAGCGCTTTTCCTCCTTCTTCCATCATGCCCAGCCCTTCCATCAGTCCTTTGGTGTCAAATTCTTTTCCCATCTCAATCTCAAAAGGCTCATCATCGTAATTGGAGAACAGTTCTTTCCCGTCCAGTTGTTTAACCATCAGGTGAACGGTACACATTTCGCCCTCCTTCGGCTTTCGTCCGTTTCCTTTTTCAAGACTGATGAAAAACAATCCCGATGGGGTAGGCTGAACGTTTATATTGTTGTCTTTCAGGTATTTCCTAAGAAGGTTCATTTCTTCTCTCAGCTTTCTGTCGCCTTCCTCTTGTATTTCAAGTTGGTTTTCCTGCTCGCTGAGGACCCTGAGCAACTTGACATCGTAGTACATGGGACTGCCCGCTTCAACATTGGGCGGCAGGTGCTTCAGGTAAGCCGTTTTCAGGAAAAAAGAGTCGGCCACAATGGCAAACGACATGGAATCGCCGACATTCATCAGCGACAAGCCGGCATAAAGGTCGCCCCGGAAGGTGGGTTTGATCATGGGGAAACGCAGGGGTTCGTCCATGTCGGCACTGGAAAACATGAGTGAATCTTCAAGCCGGTAATCCATGTTAATGATCACCCAGTCGGTCGTCACCGGTCTGGTACTGTCCCCGCTGCGGTAATGCACCTTGTAATACACCCCGTTCTCTGCTTCTTCAAATCCAGGAAACTGCTGACCGCAACCGCCCAGCAGTCCGGCAGCAAAAACAATGAACAACAGTTTGATAGAGGTATTTTTCATGACTACTTGGTGTTGGTAAAAAAGCAGGAGGCCGGGATTTTAAAACCAACAGCCTCCGGCAAATGATTTAACTTTTTTCCGGAACAGATTTATTTCTCGAAATCAATCAGTTCTACTTCAAAAACAAGTGTGGAGAAAGGCGGAATGCCCCTGTTACCGGTTCCGTAAGCCAGATCGGAGGGAACGATCAGCACACCTTTTTCGCCTTTGCTCATCATGGCAATGCCTTCGTCCCAGCCCTTGATAACACGGCCCTTGCCCAGCTCAAACTCAAATGGTTGTCCCCTGTCAACGGAACTGTCGAATTTGGTGCCGTCCAGGAAGGTACCGGTGTAATGCACTTTCACTTTATTTCCGACCTCAGGTTTTCTGCCGTTTCCCTTTTTTGTCTGTATGTAGTACAAACCGCTGGCTGTTGGTTCGGCATTGGGATAATGTTCGTCGATGTAAGCATTACGCTTGACGGTTTCCTCGTTTTTCAACATTCCCATTTCTGCTTCCCTGTCGGCCTGGGCTTCTTCCTGGGTTTTGATGGCAAGCAGCCTGATGTTGAAATAAATGAAGTCAAGGGAGTCAAATTCGGGTGGTTTCGGAACCCTGAACAATTTGGTGAAAACCGAATCGGCATTGCACTTAAAAACTGCGCTGTCGCCCACATGCATCATGCCCAGTCCTTCGTAGAAATCGCCTTTGTGTACCGATTTGATCATCGGGATTTCCATTTTTTGGGGTAACTTTTTGCTGTCGAACAAAACCGAATCCCTGGTGCCGTAGCTCATGTACAGGGTCACGAAGTTTGATTCCTGGGGACTTACAATGTTGTCGCCCTTTTCGATAAATTTGTAATAAAGTCCATTTTCTGTTTGCTTGAAGTCATCTGAACTTCCCGTCTGACACGAAGCTGCAAACATGCCGATGATGGCCAGCATAATTGTAAAACTGATTGTTTTTTTCATTCCGATAAGATTTATTTTAATTCAATTAATTCCAATTCATAAATAAGTGTGGCCCGCGGCGGTATTTTCTTGTCATCGCCCAACAGTCCGAAGGCCAGGTGTGAAGGGATGATCACCCGGGCTTTGTCTCCCTGTTTCATCAACAACACAGCCTCTTCCAGACCGCTTTCAACGCCACCGTGCCCGATGACAAAAGATTTCAATCCGTCCTTTTCGGAGGAATAAATCACATCCCCAGTAATCAACCTCAGGGTGTAGGCCAGCACGGCCGTCTGCCCGCGCCTGGCTTCAGGGCCATTGCCGCTTTCAACCAAGGAAAACTGCAATCCGCTGCCGGTTTCCTGCATTTGCCAGCCATGCCGGCTGATGAAGCTGTCGATTTCTTCTTTTTCTTTTCTGACCAGGTACCGGTTGGCTTTGACCAACGATTCATCGGCCTGTTTTAGGTGAGTCCCGGTTTGTTTGTCTGTAGCAGCCTGCCTGCATGCCGGTAACAGCATGCTGAAGACCAAAACAGCAACGATGGCTTGCCCGAACCTTTTCAACGGTAATCCATTTTGAAATTCAACTCATTCTTATAGGCTGACAATATCTGCTTGACAGCCTTGATGGTGTTGGGGATGGTATCGTAAAAATTGCCACCCGCAGCATTTTTGTGTCCGCCGCCCTCAAAGTGCTTGCGCGCCAGGTCATTTACCGAAAAATCCCCCTTTGAGCGGAAGGAAATCCTGATTTTTTTATCCCGTTCGGTGAGCATCACCGACAGGTTTATTTTTTCCATTGACAAGGGAAAGTTAACGACGCCTTCCGCATCCCCCACCTGGTAATCAAAGTCTTGCAGGTCCTTTCTGTCGAAGTAGATCAGTGCTGTGTGCAGGTCGTCCCACACCTGCATGCGGTTGCAGATGGCATGCCCCAGCAGGCGTAACCTGTTTTCGGAGAAAGTGTCGTAGATGAGGCGGTGTATTTTTTGCGGGTCCAGGCCGTTATTGATCAGTTCGGCAGTTATCCGGTAGGTTTTTTCGTTGTTGGCCGCAAAGCTGAAAGAGCCTGTATCCGTTACAATGCCGGCATAAAGGCACTCGGAAATTTCCCTGTCCACCATGACGGTGTCGCCCATCATTACCATGAAATCGTACACCAGTTCGGCCGTCGATGAGGTGTCAGTTGTGGTAAAGCTGTAAGTAAACTCATCAAGCTGGGGCTCAATGTGATGGTCTATCAAAATGCGGGGGGCTTCCGACCTTTTCAGTATTTCCGTCATTATCCCGACCCTGCTCAGCGCATTGTAATCCAGGCAAAAAACCAGTTGTGCCTCGCCAAGTGCACGCTGGCAGGCTTTGGCATCCCGCTCATAAACAAGCATTTGCTCCACCCCGGGCATCCATGCCAGGAATCCCGGATAATGGTTGGGAACGATGGCCGTCACTTCCAGTCCCTTTTTCTGCAAATAGCGCAGCATGGCCATGGAAGAGCCGATGGCATCTCCGTCAGGATTGCTGTGTGTGGTCAGCACTACTTTCGTTTTGCCTGAAAGCAGTTGCTTTATCTCAGATATTTGCCGGGGGACAAGCAGGTACATGGCATTTTAAAAAACAGGGCGCAAAGATAATAAACAATCGGCTTGGACAAACACACGAAAAAAGGTTTGTTTGCTGTCAGGATCAGCCCTGGCAGGTTTGACGGACAGTCTCTGCTTTAAGATGGTCTGCTAAAAGCGAATAAAAGGATGGCATCGTCTGGTCCCTGACCGAAAACTGCTATTTTTGCGCAAATTTTTAAACACAGAAGAAATGTCAAAAAACATCACATTTACCATGATCAAGCCCAAAGCCGTTGAGAATGGCGATATGGGCAACATCATCACAAAAATTATTGAAGGCGGATTCAAAATCAGGGCCATGAAATACACCCGGCTGAGCGAGGAAGAAGCCCGGCAGTTTTATGCCGTGCACAAAGAGCGCCCGTTTTACGACAGTCTCACCGGCTTCATGTCGTCGGGACCCATTGTCGCTGCCGTTTTGGAGAAAGACAATGCCGTTCAGGCCTACCGCGATTACATCGGCGCCACCAATCCGGCAGACGCCGCTGAAGGCAGTATCCGCAAGCTTTACGGCAGCTCCATCGAAGCCAACGCTGTGCACGGTTCGGACAGCGATGAGAACGCCATCATCGAAAGTAAATTTTTCTTCGCCGACAGGGATTGGGTTTAAAACAACGACTGACCTGTTTAGCAGCACAACTAGAAAAGCCGGAAGGGTTGAAAATCAACCTTCCCGGCTTTTTTGTGTTTTAATGCAGGCTTAACGTGCTTTGAATTCCTCGAAGGTCTTGTCAGGGTACAGCAAAATGACCTTGCTGGCGGATTTACCAGGGAAAATACCACGGCCGTAGAGCGGAGCGTCTTCACCGTCCGCGATTGTTGTATCAGACAGCGGTTCAGCCGCATGGGATACCGTTTCTCCCTGTTTGTTTTCCTGTTTTCCCGGTTTCTGTGAGAACAGATCATTTTGAACTTCCTCGCTGCCGGCTTTTTCATTTTCTATTTTTTCATCCATTTGTCCTTCACCAAGCAAAAGCCAGTCGAAACTGATTTCCGGAAAACGGTTTTTAATTTTAAGAATTACATCCAGACTCGGTTTGTTCCTCCCCGACAACAGGTGAGAAACTGCCGAACGTTGCACTCCGATCTCGGCGGCAAACTGTGCGGCACTGAGTTTTTTTTCAGAAATAAGTTGTCTGATGCGCCCGATCATTCTGAAATCATTTGTTTACAAAAATAACAATTTTTGTTGCAGATTGTAAACGCCCTGAGAATTTTTTTACTGTTTACATTTGTATCACCGGATTAATCTAAAGTTGATTCTTTGTATCTACTATTATTTACTTGTTTAAAAGCTATTTAATATACTAATTGAATTGATTAAACGAATGATGCTATTGAATATTTATTATTCAAGTATAAAATATATCACATATACTAAACGTCTGGTACAATGCATTTTAATACCTTTTCCGGTGTGTTTTTCAAACTTTTTTAATTACGTTTACAGATGTATCTTCTCGTTTCTTCTGTTACAAATCTTAACGCTTGTAATCTGTTGTTACTTAGACCTCTTAACACTTACAGGCTTATGGGTGTATCTGTTTGTAAACTTGTTTGCATCTGTGAAGTTCCTCATAAACAACATGAAATTCCTGGAAAAACCAGACAAAAAATCCATGCTCCGGCTGATCTTCCGCTTGGATATTCCTGTCCTATCCCCTGCCCAAGGATTTGGATAAATGCATAGCCCAAATGAAGCTTCGAATTCAAACGGACAGGTTGCGCGAATGTGTGTTTTGAAGTTTTCATCTCGACAATGGGAGGATTGTTCGAATATCCGTACAACGGCTCTTTAAACAAAACAAGGGTTAGCGGCCAATGGGTTTTTCCTGAAATTCTTTGGGACTGAGCTCTTCCGGCGCATATTTTAAACCGGGACGGGGGCACGGTGGAAAACATCTGCTCCGTCAGGCTGAGGGTAGTGAGTGGTTTGCTGACGGGGAGCCCACGCCCCTGTCTTGCCTACACGTAAATGTTGTTTTCTTCTGCCGGGGAAGCTTTCCTGGCTAAAAAACCTGCAAAGGAGGAGGTTTTGTAAAGGTATGGGTGGGGGAATAAATGGCCTGCCTGGTGTCGGCCAGCCCGAGTCGACAACAATGTTCAACACCCTTGCTATCTGTCGTTTAACAGGATGTCTTAACAGGAAATCTGAATCAATCTTTTATTGTTTGACAACGCGCTTCACCTCGACGAAGCCGTTTGTGATCACGCGCAGGAAATAAATACCCGAAGGCAGGTGACCCAATTTACTGAAGACCTGTGTACCCCGGCTTCCCGGCAGCAGGTCAACCGTTTCGGTGGAAATCACCTCGCCACCCATGCCCAGCAATTCAATCCGTGCCTGACTACCTGTTTGTCCGTTGATCTCCACATTCAGTGAGCCCGAAAACGGATTGGGATAAACATGGAGCAAAGATTCGTTATCACCGGCTTTGATCTCAATGGTTGTCAGTATGGACCAGGCTTCGCCGAAGTCGGGTATCCCCCACCCCATCAGGTTGTCGGGATTGTCAGCCCTGCTGGCACTTTCCTTGATGGCTTCCTGGATTTCCATATTGTTCTTTTCGGGATAGGCCTGCCACAGGCAGGTGCTCATCCCGGCCATCACGGGTGAAGAGAAAGATGTTCCGTTACCAGGTCCCACGCCTTCTGTTCCGTAAGCCACGGTGGTACCGGCACCCAGAGACATGACCGTGGGTTTGGTGCGTCCGTCGGCAGTAGGTCCGATGGAGCTGAATCCTGCACGGTTATCACCAATATCAACGGCTCCGATGGAAAACACACTGTCGCCGTCGGCAGGTGCGCCAATCCAGGGCCAGGTGGCATTCCCCCCCGAATTGCCGGCGCTGTTGTGTACCAGTATGCCTTTGGCGGCAGCCATGTCGGCACCGATGGTGACGATGGCGGTGTTGCCGTCCATGTCGGCATAGTCGTGATCCCACTGGGGCATGTCGAAGTCGATGTAACCCAGTGAACTGTTGATCACATCGGCACCCACGCTGTCGGCAAATTCCGCTGCCGACACCCAGTTGTATTCTTCAACGATGTTTTCCGAAAGCACGTCTTCCGAGCGCAACAGCCAGAACGAGGCTTTGGGGGAGGTGCCGACCATTTCGCCGGGCTTGTTGGCGCCCATACACGACAATACCGATTTTCCGTGAGAACTTTCGGTAAAAACATTACCCCCCACGTTCACAAAATCTTTGGTGCCGAGTATCTGGTTGTTGGCCCAGAGGCTGTCAAACACCGGGTGTTCCTGCGCACCCACAAATCCGGCGTCCAGCACGGCGATCACCATGCCCTGTCCCTGAAAACCCTGGTCATGCAAAGGAATACCGTTGAGCTGGTCGATCTGGCCGAAGGCCGCGCCGTAATCCAGCGATCCGGTTGCCGGGGTGTTTTTGAAGTCTGCGTCAGTGTAAGGGGGGCCGTAACTTTCTTTTTCAAAAAACTCTTTTTTACCGTGATCGGGACGGTCCTGCAGTTGCAGAACATTTGCCACGTAAGGCAGTGCGAGGATGGCATCCAGCACATCCTGATCGGTGGTGTGGATGGTAACCCCGTTGAGCCAGCGTGTGGCAAAAAGCAGGTCGGCACCGGTGGCCGCCACGCCCTGCAGGTAGGTGGTATTCACTGGAATATCGTTTTCCTGGATGGGAATATCCTGAGCGTTGCGACGGTCGATCGCCCGCTGGGTGAGAAACTCCTCAGGATAGTCGATGGAGTAAGGTGAATTGTTCTTGTCGGTAAACTGGATATAGTATTTATCGGGTGCGATCTGCGCAACCGACTGAATGGTAATAAATATTATCGCAGTAAGTAAAAAGGTAATTTGTTTCATTGAATTCTGTTTTCAGGTTTAAAAAGAGGACAAAGATAATGAAGTTCGGGTTGCCTGAACAAGAGGGAAAACAGGAAAGATTCCATTTGCCTTGATTTCTCTCCCGGTAAAACCAGCTTCTTAAAGCGTAGCTAATCTTCAATACGTAAAACATTGTTCTGCTCGTTGATGTCAGGAATAAGTTCATCGCCAAGTACCACCTTCTTAATTTTCTTGTCTTTGGCAAACTGCAAAATAACGGCTGATTCACCTGTATTCCAGACAGATGTCGGCCTTTTAATCTCTTCTTTACTCCCATCGGTAAACTCGGCGACCAGTTTCACAGGCAGTGGAAGTCCGCCATAGTTTTCCACCACCACCCGGTTATCGAGGGTCACCTTTTTGATGCCCTGGTCGGCAAAGCTGTGGTTAAAAAACCAGGGGGTAAAAAACCATCCCAGGTCCTGGCCGGTAACATCGGTAAAGGTGTTAAAAAAGTCGTAAGGTACCGGATGCCTGCCGTTCCAGCGGTCCATATAAACATGCAGCGCCAGTTTAAAAAGGCTGTCGCCCAGGACATCCTGCAGGTAAAAATAGGCCAGCGCCGGACGATTGTATGCATGTACGCGGTAAGCACTGTAATCGCCTATCTGGTATGAGAGCGTCATCAGTGTGGCTTCTTTTTCTGTTCCGCTCAAGCCTTCAAAACGGTTTACGATGTGTTTGAAATAATAATATTCGGGATAATATTCTTCGGTAAAACCAATGGGCAGAAAAGCTGCCCATCCCTCATCCATCCAGGCATATTTACGCTCGTTGATGCCCATGAAAAAGGGGAAATAAGAATGAGAGATCTCATGAAAAAGGGTGGCGTAGGCATTGGCTTCATTTTTCGGGTCCCCATCGTTGGCCATCATGGGTGTTTCCATGCCGCCCCGCGCACGTCCGCTGCTCACGCTGGTCATGTGTGGATAAGGAAAAGGCCAGCCCGGCAGTTCTTCCGACATCCAGGCCACACTTTTACGCGACCACTCGGCAGCCCGGCCGAAGCTGTTGGGTGAATCGGGATAGACCACGTCTGTAAGCACACGCCGGCCTGTACTTTTGTCAACCACCACCGAAGCAGCATCCCAGTTGGAGTGCCTGGCGGCTGCAAACGAAAAGTCGGGCACATTGACGGCCGTGAAATGCCATGTATTTGACTTTCTGGGTTTTGTCAACACCTTTTTTGCCTTCCTGTCATCTGCCGTTATGATTTTCACTACCTCGTCCGATTGTCGCGCCTTGTCCAGTCTTTCGATGATCCTGTTGGTAAACAGGCTGTTTTCGTTCATCAGTGAACCGGTTGCCCACAGCACAAATCCGGCAGGTGCCGTGATCTTTACATCATAATCATTGAAGTCGTTGTAGAACTCCACCACACCGGTGTACTCGAGCATATCCCAGCCATCGATGTCATCGTAAACGGCAATCTGCGGATACCAGTAGGCCACAAAAAACTTGTCGTAGCCGTAATTGCCCATGCGCACCCACTTTTCTCCGGGGATGGCCATCTCCCAATCTGCTTCAAAAACCACCGAATCACCGGGCGGAATGCCACCTTTGAGGTGAAGCACCAGATTGGTGGGGGTATTGACGGATTTATCTATCATGTCTTCGTCCCGGGCAAACCGGTGCACTTTCAGCTTGCTGTATTGCATGCCGTCGGTCAGGTCTGTTTTGCCGATGGGCCAGTCGCGGGCCGTCCCTTCCTTGTAAAGATTGGCATAAAGCCTCACAACCAATTGT
>JAJRWG010000229.1 GCA_024276895.1 Bacteroidota bacterium | reverse complement strand
TAATGATTGCCATAAGGCTTCATTTAAGCAAATCTAAGCCCCCCTGTTTTTCAATGTGATCTGCCCGGCTGTTTTTCAAAGATGCCTTAAAAACGCTTATATTTGGTCAATATTTGACTTAACCCGGTGGTTTTTAGACGGGCTACCGTTAGGGTACATAAAGTAGAACGAAAGTAGTAACATTAAACAAAGGAGAATTACAATGAAGAAAATAATTTTAACATTAGGAGTAGCATCTTTATTCTTTGCTACAAGTTGTACTCAAAATAGTGCAACAAAACAAGTTGTGCGAACACAAAAGCACGCCGAAAATCATTTTGATGCAAAAGGTAATTAACCATCTGAATTTACAGTTGCAAAAAGGGAAGACGTTAAAAATAAACTTCCGTTTGAAGACAAACAAGATTTTGAAGAACAAAAGAAAGGTTTTATTGCAGCACCTGATTATAAGGAAATTATGGCAGATGCAGGTCATGTAGCTTGGAGTATGGGAAAGTACAATTTCTTACTTGAAGACAAAGAATACAAAAGTATTCATCCTTCATTACAACGACAAGCAGTTCTCAATATGAATTATGGATTGTATGAAGTAATACCGGGAATATACCAAATTAGAGGCTACGATTTAGCTAACATTAGTTTTATTAAAGGAAAAACCGGTTGGATAGTTTTTGATCCTCTTACATGCAAAGAAACTGCTCGTGCAGCACTTAAATTTATTAATGAACAATTAGGTGAACGACCTGTCGTTGCGGTTGTTTACTCACACTCCCATGCTGACCATTTTGGTGGTGTTAGAGGTGTGGTAGATGAAGCTGATGTAAAAAGCGGAAAGGTAAAGATAATAGCTCCTGTTGGATTTATGCATAATGCTGTTGCAGAAAATGTTCATGCCGGAAATGCAATGACACGAAGAATGTTTTATCAATACGGTGTATTATTACCAGCTGACCCTCATGGACATGTAGATCAATCAATAGGGAAAAATACAGCCGCTGGTGACTTAGGATTAATTGAACCTAATGTAATTGTAAAAAAAGACATCGAAGAAATAACTGTTGACGGTATTAAAATGGTATTCCAAAATACACCGGGAACAGAGGCCCCTGCTGAAATGAATACTTATTTCCCGGATATGAAAGCATTTTGGGCTGCCGAAAACATTGTTGGAACAATACATAATATCTATACTCTAAGAGGTGCTTTAGTTAGAGATGCTTTAGAATGGTCTAAAAAAATTAACGAAGCACTTTATCTTTTCGGTAAAGATGCTGAAGTTATGTTTGCCTCACACTCGTGGCCACGTTGGGGAAATAAGCGAATTCAAGAAGTAATGAAGGGGCAAAGAGATACTTATGCTAACTTAAATAATGGAGTTCTACATTTAGCTAACCAAGGAGTTACAATTAATGAGATACACAATGTGTACAAAGTGCCTGAATCATTACAAAATAAATGGTTTGCAAGAAGTTACCACGGCTCTGTTGAGCATAATAGTCGTGCTGTAATTAATCGTTATTTGGGATATTGGGATGCAAATCCGGCAACACTAATTCCTCTTTCGCCCGACGTGTCGGCACCTTTATATGTTGAAATGATGGGTGGTGCAGAAAAAATAATGAATAAAGGGCAAGAATTATACAATCAAGGAAAATATAAATATGCTGTAGAGATTTTAAACAAATTGGTTTATGCCGAACCTCAAAATCAAAAAGGAAAAGATTTATTAGCAGATTGTTACGAACAAATTGGATATCAACAAGAAAGCCCAAGTGTTAGAAACAGTTTTCTTGCAGGTGCTTTTGAGTTACGCAATGGTATTCCAAAAGGTGCAAGTCCCAAAGCATCGGGTCCTGACATTATTAGAGCTATGACGACAGAACTTTGGTTAGAATATCTTGGGATTAGAGTTAATAGTAAGAAAGCAGAAGGTATGGCTTTTACAATCAATCTTATTACACCTGACAATGGTGAGAAATTTATTGTTGAAATGAGTAATGCAACGCTTACTGCTTTAGAAGGATTTCAAAGCAAAAATCCTGATTTAACTTTAACTATAAATAGATCTGATTTAGACTTAGTTATGATGGGTGTTAAAACTATGGACGAAATGATAAAAGATGGTACTGCAAAAACAGAAGGAGATATTAGTGTTATTGAAAAACTGAAATCAACTCTAACTCAGTTTGATATGGGATTTGAAATACTTCCGGGAACTATTTCTAAAATGAAAGAAATAAAAAAGAAACCATTCCAACAAGATGAACCATCTTTGATTGGGGCAGAATAATTACGTGCCCTAACAATCAGCGTTCTGATGGCCGGGACAGCCTGTCCAGGTTTTTTTTCCGGGAGCCTGATTTGAACCTGGTGTTGACGCCTGTCCCGGCACTTCGGGGAAACCGCCACCAAGAGTGGGTGATTTTGTCTATGGGGTTTGCGTGAGTTTTGCAAGGGTCTCAAGGCTTCATTTAAGCAAATCCAGGCCTTTTGTTTTTCAACATGTTCCGCGCAGCTGTTTCTCAAAGATGCCTTAAAAACGCTTATATTTGGTCAATATTTGACTTAACCCGGTGGTTTTTAGACGGACTGCCGTTCTGTGAATAAAATTTAAAAAAATGGGATTGCTTGTTTTATCACTTTTAGTGACTGCTGTTCTGGTTTTTGCAGGATTATTTCTATTGTTTGGAAAATATGCTTCCGGCAAAAACCCTTTGCGTAATTTGTACTATTGGATAACGGCAATTGTTGCAATACCATGCTTTTATACAGGGTTTTTACTCATTTGGTTTTTGGTCTCATCTTCGTATGAAAGAAAAGCGTTTGATAAAGAAAACTGGGCACAAAACAGAGATTCCAGGTATGTATATGTTGAAGATTTGATTGATGGCGAAAAGCTTATCGGATTAACAGGCAGCAAACTTAAAATGATGCTTGGCAAGGCTGACTATGAAGATGATTCCACAATGATATTTTACATTGGCTATTCCCCCAGGCACTTTTTAAATATGGATCCCGACTGGCTGGAAACAAATTTGCCCGAAGGGAAAGTCAGCAATGTGTATGTTCGTGAATAAAATTAACCCGGTGTAAGCTCAAAGCATTTACAACATTATCTGAATTGGCAGGCTTATGCGGATAAATTAACCCGGATTTGTCATTAGAAGGAACGAACTAATGACAAGTGCGGTAGCCGGCGAGGGGAATCCGGGTTAACCCCGCGTTAGAAAATCTTACTTTTTGCAAGCTGCAAAATGTTAGATTTTCTTAGGCGAATCGTCATGGGTTCTTGCTGTATTTCAACAAAATATAATATATTTTTGCGCGACAGAGCCGTTAGAAATCTAATCCTAATGACGATTTTGGGTTAAGAGTAAAAACAAGGCTGTACCGGACTTTTTTTTAATTCTGCTTTGGGGAATTACTTATTGAAAAAATGCCGAATTTTGCCGCCGTCAAAACAAAACAAAGCCCATGTGGTCAACACTTATCTGGGTAACGCTATTGGTGTTCGTGATGAACATCCCCTTCGGATACTGGCGGGCAAACGTCAAAAAATTCTCCCTGCAATGGGTGCTGGCAGTCCACATTCCCGTCCCGTTCATCATCGCGTTGCGTATTTTCACAACCATTGGTTTTGCCTGGTACACTTACGTTTTTATGGTCGGGGCATTTTTTCTTGGTCAGCGACTTGGCGGTTTGCTGCTGATGTCCATGCGCAATTCCGGTTCGGAAACCTCCTCCTGCCTTTTTATGGACTTGTACAATTGCTTCAAACAGTAAGACGGATCCTGCTGAAACGAAGGGTGTTTTGAATTTTTTTATATTTGCCCGAAGACAAAACAAACAATAAAAATTACAGACATGAAAAAAATTACCTTAACCATTGCAGCAGTGCTGCTTACATTGCTCTCGCTGAATGCCCAGGACTCGCTGCTGGCAAACTACCCACTGGTTTCCGACGGCCTTGACATCACTGGCAACAACGAGGAAATGACCCTGATTAACGCCCCTTTTCAAAATGGCGGAGTTTATTCCAATGGTATTTATTTAGGCAATAATGAAGACGGTTGTGAGATTACCACACCAACCATCACCGACTTTAACTTCGATGACTTTTCCGTCAGGCTTGATTTCAAGATCGAATCATACACGGAAGGGAAAAAGCCGATTATTATTTGCGGGCCTTCCTGGCGGTGGATGGGTGCGTTTACCGAGAACGACAAGCTCGCTTTAATGCTAAACGACATGAGTGATTACTTTCTCACTGACGAAGTTGTACCCCTTAATCAGTGGAATACCCTTGAACTGAGTTACATCAGGAATCTTAAAATGGCCATGATGTATTTAAACGGAAAACTGGTGTCAGCACAACAGGTTCCTATGGTCGAGCACAATCTGGACAACAGATTTACCAATGAGCACGGTGGTAACGGCCTCACATTTAAAGGATACTGGCGCGACTTAAGCTTTTTCAAGACTTCTCAGATCGCCGGTATTGGCGACAACAACGAAATCGAAGGCCTGGTGATTTTGGTGAACCGGAACCGGTTGCAGGTAACGGTTCCGCAGGATGAAAAAAGTGTTCGCATGCAAATCGTCAACCTGAATGGTGTTACCCTGAACACATTCGAACTTCAGGCGGGAACCAACAACATCAACACCACGACGCTGCGCTTAGGTACTTACCTGCTGGTGTTTGCCAATGAGGAAGGGCACCGCACCGTTAAAAAGGTAATGATCGCGAATTAAGCCTGAAAACTTTCAGAAAATTCCGGGAATGACCTTGCAGGGGACGAGTTTGCAATACTCGTCCCAGGATTTCCCCGAAATGGTTGTCCGTGATTGCCGGGTCGAACCAGCGAATCTGAAATCCAAGCAGCCAAAACAAACCAAGGGAAAGCAAAAAGGCGAAAAACCTGTTATTTTTCATTTCCCCTTTCGTCATATTTTTTTCGTTTTAAAAATCCCCAGGTTGCCGTGGCCGGGATCACAAAAAACGCCGTGGGAATGGTTGAGGCCAAAGGCTTTGGGGTGCCTTTCATGCTGTGCACACCGTAAGTGAGTGTCAGCGAGACGGCTGATGGGATCAGTACGGCAGCAATCAGCGCAATGCTTCTTTTTCTGATCCTGGTGGCCAGGTTCTCGGCACCGCGCATGATGATGCCACCGAACATAAAAGTGTAAGTGCCCTGTTTCAGGGCGGCAGTGGAGGCGCCAAAGATGTTTCCGGTGCCGTAGTAGTTGATGGCGAAAACAATACTTCCCATCACGACGGCGCCGATGGCACCCATCCGGTAATCAATAAAGCTGCTGCCGAAATCCAAAACTCTTTGGACGGCTTGCCGGTTTTTAATTTCTTTTGGACGTGTCATGGGTCTCCTGATTCAGCAAACTTACAAAACTACTTTTTGTTTTCAGTATTATGGATGCAGGAAACTATTGCACCTCTGCAGTTCGCACCTTCGTCAGTCTTCGGGGTAGATCATTTCCGCGCCGTGGCCTGCAAGTCCGAAATGTTTGCGGACAAAATAAACAGTGGCGTAAATGACAGGTGTGTCGAACAGGGCGAACAAGACTTTAAACAGGTAACCGTTTCCCAGTAATACCCAGAACAGTTTCCATTCGATGACGCCGAAGCTGCAAAGCAGCAGCAGAACCGTTGCCGTATCCACAAACTGTGAAGTGAAAGTGGAAAAGTTGTTTCTGATCCAAAGATGTTTGCCGTTGGTTACCCGTTTCCAGAAATGAAAAACCTGCACATCCAGGAACTGTGCCAGCAGGTAAGCCGCCAGCGAAGCGCCCACCGCAATAAATGTAAACCCGAAAACATGCTTAAAGGTTTTGTCATCAATGGGCGACCAGATTGTTGCCGGCGCTTCAGTGGAAACCACCACGATCAGCAGGGCAAAGGCGCTGGCAAACACCCCTGCCACCACCACTTTGTTGGCACGCCTGCGGCCGTAGATCTCGGAAATGATGTCTGTCACCAAAAAGGTAACAGGGTAGGCAATGATGCCCACCGAAAGCTCAAACTCGAACAAACCGAAAGGGTTCCAGTGGAAAAACTTCTGAAAGATCAGATTACTTGTAACAAGCGAAGTGATGAAAAGCGCAGCCAGGATGAGGTAGAGGGTTTCGGCTTGTTTGCGTTTGGTTTTGTCCATGAGAAGTAAAAAAGTTATTGCGAGGATAAAAGTACGAAATTCAATCGGCAGTCAGTTGTTTCCAGTTGAAACAACTCTCAATTCTTCACTCACAAATCACTTTTAAGACTCCCTGCGGTAGCTGTCGCAATGGGGAGGTTCTGTTGTTTGCCCCTGCAAACTGCCAGAAGAATCACAACCAACTCAACACCCGGCCTTTTCCCCGGGAGAAGCCTCATCTCGCACAGCCGGGTCTTACCATATGGTTCGGAATGAAGAGGTTGCTCCTCTGCCGTTCTTCTTCCAACCGCTGGCTGTCCTACCTTACCACCAGTTTTCCGGAAAACTGCACGCCCTCGCCAGTGATCCGCAGGAAGTACAGCCCTTTGCCCAGGCTGCCGATGTCGAGGGCAGGGGAGGTGTTGCCCCCCGTAAAGCTGACCCGGTACGCACGCACCCGCGTTCCGGATACGGCAAACAGTTCGACCTTCAGCTCTCCCGTAAAACTGCTGTTGGTCCGGAGCATGATCTGTCCTTTGGCAGGGTTGGGCACGATCAGAAAACCGTCCGTTTTTATCTCCTCCATACCAATTATGAGCACGTAAATCACATTGGAAGTGTCGGAAGAGCAGGTGTTGATGGTGACGATGTCGTAGTAGCTGCCGTAGGCAACGGCTGTGTAAACCTGCTGGTTGGCGCCTTCGATGGGCGCATCGTCGAGGTACCACTGGTTGCCGAGGGCGATGTCGGAGCTGAGTTCGTCGCCTTCCTGGGTGATGACAGGTGTGTCGGGGACGGGATATTTTTCCACCACGGCAGAACCGGAAGTTGTGCCTGTGCAGTTCGCGTCTTCCACTTCGAGCAGCACGTAGGTGCCCGAGTCGGAAACGTGCAGCAGGTAGGGCGTGCTGTCGATGCCCGTAACCTGCCAGGTTGTGTTGCCGTTGGAATAAATGATGTCCCAGTCGGCTGTGCCGGTCAGGTCAATGGTCAGTATGGTGGAGTCGTCCCCGCAGAGCGTGTCTCCGCCCGAGATGGCCGCCGTCGGCAGTGCGTGCACCGTCAGTTCGGTATCGCCGTTTGTGGTGGTAAATCCGTCGTCAACTTCAACATGGTAAAGGGTTGAGGTATCGGGCGATACCAGGGGATTTTCTTCCTCCGAGCTCCAGGGCGGGTTACCGGCAGGGGAGGAGGTCCACAAATAGGTGTAGTCACCCGATCCGCCACCGGCATTGGCAAAAAGCTGCGCGGTATCGCCATTGCAGACCTCATCAGGCGCTGCCACCGGGTTCACGCTCAGCGGCCCGCCGGAAACACTTACCAGCACGTCGTCGGTGTTCTGGCAGGAGGTGGAATCGTCCGTCACCTCCACCTCAAAATAATTGGAAGTGGTGAGGATGACCGTCAGCGGATTTTGCACGTTGGGGTCTTCCAGCAGTTCGGGCGGTGTCCAGTAGTAGCTGTAGCTTCCCGGACCGCCGGATGCCGCATGCAGGGTTGTGCTGGTTCCGTAAGGAATGACGGTGTCGTTTCCGGCGTCAGCGACGGGAAGGGTGTTGACGGTTACAGCCAACTGTACCGACGAGCCGGTGTCGCACGGGTTGATGCCTGCTACGGTAATTGGCCCCGAGACGGCCGTGTCGGAGTAGTCAACCGTGATGGCGTTGGTGTTTTGACCTGCCACGATTTCGGCTCCCGAAGGAACGGTCCAGAAATAGCCTGTCGCGTTGGGAATGGTGTCGGTACTGTAGAAAATTCCTGTGGCGGAGCGGCAAACGGTGCTGTCGCCACTGATCGTCCCCGGAGCGCCGATGGCTCCGCAGACGTATCCGTTGATGTAAAAATCTTCCGTGGGCAGGTCGTTCAACTCTTCGTAGTTGCCATCGGCGTACTCGCAGGAACCGCCGTCGTCGTACCAGGCAAGGGTGGTCGTGCCTGCGATGTAGGTAAACTCGATGTCCATGATGGAACTGCTGTCCGGTAACGAAATTCCTGATCCGAACCATCCCATTAACAAACGGTGGAAGCCGTTACCCAGATTGTTGTCGGTGATGATGAACCAGCCCGGAATGGCCGGGTTTTGAGACCCTTGCACAAAATTCAGCACCGAGTAGTCGTAGTCCAGGGTCAGCGAAATGGCGCCGATGTCGTTAAAGCCGGTGACGGTAATGGGGACGGTGATGGAGCCCGTGTCGGGTTCGTTGATCGTCGCGGCAGTGGTCACCGGTGCATCACCCTGGCCGAACGAAGCGCCAAGGAAGCATAAAACGTAAAGAAAAGTAAAAAAGGACCGCATAAAAACCGTTTGAGTTATGAACGCTAAATCTTCACAAAGGTAAAAAAATAGGGTTTCTAAAAGAAGAACCCGGCTGTTTCCCTTTGCTTCCCTGTTAAAAAACCTACGCCCCGAAATTTCCGGGGCGCAGGGTGCTGAAAAAAGTTTTGCAGGTTTTTTCAATTGGTTCCATTGCCGATTTTCAGCATCTATTTTTGGTTAGTTTTACTTTTTTGAATTTCTACTGTTAATTATTGAATTCAGATACACTTCAAAAATGCATCCCGGCTTTTCAACAGGAAAAACCAGCAAATAAATGATATTGTTTATTACCTACCCCTTCACCCCTTCCAAAAGGTGACTTAAGGAATTTATTTGCTGATTCTTCTAAAATGATTCTATACATTTTGTTTACACTGATTCTTTACAGATTTACTTATCAGGGCCCAACACCCACAACCTTCACGTCCGTCTGGATGTAAAGCTTTGCACTGTTCAAGAGGGTCAGCTTGTAAAAAGTAACCGTATCGGGTGGCGGGGTGAACCTGTAATTTACAGCCGGCCAGTCGGTATCGCTAACGAGGCCGCTGACAACGGTGTTTCGTGTGCCTGTGGTGGCTTCGATAAAATCACCTGCTCCGCCGGTGGGACCTTTGATGCCGATGGAAGCTCCCTCGGCAGTATTATGTGCCCCGGCAGCCGCCGTGCCATAGCAAAACTCAATGGCATTGGTTCCTTCGTACAGTTTAACCTGAAAACTGATGCGTGCGCTTGCTCCGGCATTGTAGGCAAGCACATTGTTCCATTCCACTGTCATCACCCTGTTGGGTGCGGTACCCGAAGTCAGGTACGACACGTTTGAACTTCCGTCAGCCAGCAGGTTATCCCACCACGGTGCCAGCGCAGTGACCGGGTCGGCAGCGAAAAACAGGCGGTCGTTGACGGGAGAATTTGCATCCGTACCCGAGAGGTTCAGCGAGACCCATCCATTGGTGTTGATTCGTAGCTGTGTGTAGTTTGTTCCGGCGTATTCAAAGTTAAAACCAATGTTGACGTCGCTATGCGTGTTGTCGCCTGCCGGACCTGCCGAACCTCCGGATATGGGTGTCATTGCCGCTGGTGTGGTTGTCAGCGAATAATTTTGAATGTCGTCTGACGGCAAAACCCCGGCGGGGATGTAGCTGTCCACCGGTCCGAAAAACTGAACTTCACCGGTGCCCAGTTCAAACACGCCTGAATTGAGCCAGTCACCGCCGACTTTCAGCAAACCTGATCCGGCATTGGTGAATGAATTTCCCGGATTTATGGTCATGTCACCGTTGACGGTCATTTGCGAACTGGCACCAAAATCAATGCTGCTGCATTGATCGCCCAGCGTAAAGTCTCCCGTGTAAACCGGCCAGAACGGAGGCGGTGTTGACGGGATGGAAACCGCACTCAGACTGTTGGGGACAACATTGTCCGACCAGTTGGATGCCGTAAACCAATCCGTTGAAGTAACGCCTATCCACACAAACCCAGCAGGTTCCACCAGGCCTTTGATGTAGTAATCATCCGTCGGTGTGTCGTAAAGTACCGTGTACCCCGCACCTGCTGCGAACTCGCAGGAGCCGCCGTCATCGTACCACGTAATGGGCGAGGTTCCGCTAATGTAATTAAAGTTCAGGTAAATCACTACCGTTGAATCGGCCAGATTCACCGGGTTTCCGGAAGGGTTGGAGTTGAACCAGCCGATGGAAATCCTGCCAGATGAAGGTGTACCCGCACTGAAATTAGAGGAGATGTCAGGATGCGGTGTGGCGTTAACAAATGTCAGTACACCCGGGTCGTAATCAATGGTCAGCGACAGGGAACTGATGTCGGTAAAGTCCCATACCCTGAGCGGTACGCTGATGTAACTCCCCGGTGCAGCGCTCATGGAATCGGCTTTGATGCGTGCCGAAACCTGTCCCGCGATAAGCCCGTCGAAATAATAGTCTGCCGCCGGTTCGTCGTAAAGCGAATTGTACTGAAAGTCGCCGTAATCGCTGGCCGTTCCGTCTGCTATCCACGTCAGTTCAGTGGTTCCCGAAATATAGGTAAATTCGATGCTAACCAGCGAATCCAGGTCGGGTATGTTTACCGATGAACCGTAGTAGGAAATGATGATCTTTCCCACATTGCCGGTTACCGAGTTGCCGAGGACGAGGTTTCCGCCGAAATTGGCATGCGGGGTGTTGCCCACGTAAGTCATCACGGTGGCATCGTATTCAAATGTCAACGAGACCGCACCGATGTTCACAAAATCAACAACGGTAACCGGAACAGTGATTGAGCCGGCAATTGCGTCTGTGATCTGCGGCAAGTACGTCCCCGGTGCCAACTGGCTTGCCACAAGGCCGTCGAAATAATATTCGGCATAAGGAAGGTCATACAATGGATTGAACGCCGGGTCGCCGTACTCGCAGGCAGTGCCGTCGGTTACCCAGTTAAGTTCGGAGTAATTGCCCACGAAAACCGCCGGGGTGTAATTGAAATGAAGCGTGACGATGGTGCTTCCGTCGGGCAGGGTTTCCGGTGTGAAATTGGGGGCCTGGGCGTACCAGCTGATGACCACTTTATATTTTCCGGCGGTGGAGGCGGAACTGGCCACAACCATGTCGGTGCCGAAAACGCTGTGGGGCGTACTTCCCGTAAAGGTCAGGATATTGGGGTCATATTCCAGTGTCAGGGCGATGGCGCCGATGTCCCAGAAGTTCTCCACCGTGACGGGTACGTCAACAGTACCGGCAACGGCATTGGAAATAAATGGGGCATAGGTGATGGGTGCCGCATGGCTGGTAACGTAACCGTCTTTGTAGAAGTCGGCCGTTGGTGTGTCGGTGAGTATGGTAAGCGAGCCGTCCTTGTATTCGCAGTCGCTTCCGCCGTTGCTGGTGTTGTCCCATGTCAGTGCTGTCGATCCGGAAATATAATTAAACTCGATCCCGGCAAGCTGGCTCCCGTCCGGCAATGTAACGGAGGATGATCCGGTAGTCCACGAAATGGTTACCTGTCCCGGAGTGGAACCGTCAATCACCATGCCCGAAAAAGCCGAGCCAGGCGTGGCACTGACAAAGGTCATCACCGAAGCGTTGTAATCAAGCTTTAGTGTGATTACTGAGATATCGAAAAACCCGGTCACCGTCACAGGGATGTTGATGGAGCCGGCAGATGCGTCCAATACCTTGCCCGCAGTGGTAACCGGAGCATTCTGTGAAAGTGCCGTCTGTACCAGAAGAAACACGAAGCTTACAAGAAAAATATGGATTCTTTTCATAATCTTTACATATTAATTGTAAATCGTTTAACACAGGGTGCGCCCGAAGACGCACCCGGAATGAGTTAAACAATTAGTTACTATTAATAACAATTTTAATGGTGCGGGAGACGACGTGACCGTCTGACCTGACACGAATGTTGACCGTGTAAACACCAGCATTATTTTCCAGAGCATGGAACTTGACCGAGTACTCGCCCATGGGCTGAATTTCATCAACCAGCACTTTCACCAGTGCGCCGAACATGTTGTAAACTTCCAGTTTCACCTCGCCACCGGCAGGGATGGTGTAATTGATGAAAGTGAAATCGTTGAACGGGTTCGGGTAACTTTCAAGCGTAGTGCCCTGTAGCAACTCCAGTTCGCCGATACCGGTGACGGAGTATTCAACCGTGTAAGTACTCAGTACAACATTGTCAATGACCTCAAACTGTCCGTCAGCCATCTCGTTAAGGTCGCTGGGGACGAGTCCGATCTCAATGACGTCACCGCTGCCGAAGTTCTTCGTCGTGCGGCACTTCAGCTTGAGCAGGATGTTTCCTTCAAGGAAATCCAGTGCTTCGAGCGCGTTCCAGCCGATCCGCAGTTCGTCGCCGTCAACATTGAAATCGAGCAAGCCTGCATTCCACTCCACGTTGTTCTTGCAGATGACTACATCTTCAACAGTCATCAGGTTGGACGGAATGTCCAGGATCAACGACAGTGCAGCTACCTGCATCGAAGCCGTTACCCTGATGGGAAGCTCGAACTCCGTGCTTGCATTCGTCATGATGGAGCCTTCGTAAGTGAGTTCCATATCGGAAGCGAAACTTGATTTGGAGCCGGGTGACGGGTTGCTGGCGTTGAAGTCGCCACTGCACAATCCGTAGAAATCCTGGCTCACATCGGCACCGCTGACGGTGAAGTCATTAGTGGATGTGGGCGGATTGAGGCTGGATACGTCGGGTTGTTTCCAGAAGGTCCACGCACTCCTGTCGAAGGCTGTTCCGTAAACAAAGTATCCCTGGATGCGTCCGGCATCGGTGGCATTGATGCTGCTGCCGCTGCCAAAGGCGACGTCGCCTGCATTCCACCTGACATGCTCGATGTTAGACGGACTTGTCCACCACAGATTCACCTGTCCGGCGTCAAGCGAGTTGATG
>JAJRWG010000228.1 GCA_024276895.1 Bacteroidota bacterium | reverse complement strand
CCAAATCCAGCAGCAGAAAGGTGGAACCCGAGTGCCGTTCGTCCCTGTTTGTGCCCGTTTCCCGGAAGAAGCAGGAATCGAGATAAATGGTATTCCCTTCTTCACTTTCGGCAAAATTCCCCCAGCAATATTCTGTTTTGACGTAGTCCAGCGAATCGGCATGGCCATACTTTTCCATGGACATGTTCCTGTGAAACTCCACAAACGAGCCCAGCCCCCAGAAAGTAAGGATGTCCAGGTCGCCGTCGCCATCGATGTCGGCAATGCCGGGGTAATCCACGTCGGTCACCAGCAGGTTGACGTAGCCGCCGCCCTGGAAGGATTTCAGGTAAGGGTACACCACTAAGTCGAACTGGAGCAGGCCGTCGGACACATTTTTATACACTTTCATCCCCGCCCATCCCGGAGAGTAGGTGAAAATATCGGTCTTGCCGTCGCCGTTGTAATCCCTGAAAACAGCCCAGCCCTCCATCCCGGGGATGAGGTCGCTGAACTCCGGGCTGTAGGTGTAATCCACCGTGTTGGCTGTCCCCTTGTTGATGAAACACATTTTCCGGTTTCCGCGCCTGTCGAAAGCCAGCAGGTCGGCGATGCCGTCACCGTTGATGTCCAGTTCGCCGAACTGAACGGCATTCATCCCGCCGGCCCAGGCGAACTTCAGCAGGTTGCTGTTGCCTTCGCCGGTTGAAACGGGGATTTGCTGCTGTGCCATAGTGACCCTCGCCAAAAAGCCCGTCAAAAGCAGAATGAAAAAGAACCTTTCAAAGGCCTTGAAAGCAGCGTTGTTGTTGTGCATTTGTCTTTGTTTTCAATAAAAATCGGTTGGGCTAAAAGTAAGCAATAATTATTCCTAATTTTGGGCAAAACGAAACGATGGCACAAATACTTGTTGTTGACGACGAAAGCAGCATCCGAAGGACGCTAAAAGACATTCTCGGATTTGAGAAGCACCAGGTTGATCTGGCTGCTAATGGCATGGAAGCCCTGGAGAAGGCAAGGGAGACGGAATACGATGCCATTTTGCTGGACATCAAGATGCCCGAGATGGACGGGATGGAAGTGCTGGAAAGGCTCATGCTTTTTGCCGATGTACCGGTCATCATGATTTCCGGACACGGCACGATCGAAACGGCAGTGGAAGCCATCAAGAAAGGCGCTTACGATTTCATTGTCAAGCCTCCCGATCTGAACCGCCTGCTGACCACCGTCAGGAATGCCATCGAAAAAAATGATCTTGTTTCCCAAACCAGGATACTGAAGCAGGAACTGGAGAAAAAATACGAGATCGTGGGCGAATCAGAGCCCATGCAAAGCCTGAAAGAAATGATCAGCAGGGTAGCGCCCACCACTGCCCGGGTGCTGATTCAGGGAGAAAACGGGACGGGAAAAGAGCTGGTTGCCCGGCAAATCCATGAGCAAAGCATGCGTAAAAAATCACCCTTTATCGAAGTCAACTGCGCGGCCATCCCTTCGGAACTGATCGAAAGCCAGTTGTTCGGTCATGAAAAAGGCTCTTTCACATCGGCCCACAAGCAACGCAGGGGTGACTTTGAACTGGCCCATGGCGGCACGCTTTTCCTGGACGAGATCGGTGATATGAGCCTGTCGGCACAGGCCAAGGTGCTGCGCGCTCTGCAGGAAAACAAAATCATCAGGGTGGGAGGGGAGAAGGAAATCCCCGTTGATGTGCGGGTGATTGCCGCCACCAACAAGGACATCCGCAAACGTACCAAAGCAGGGAAATTCCGCGAAGACCTTTACCACAGATTGAGCGTAATCGTTATTGAAGTCCCGCCCTTGCGCGAGCGGAAAGACGACATCGAACTGCTGGTCAACCATTTCATCGAAGGCATTGCCCGCGGGCAGGGCCGGCAGGCCATCCCCATTTCGGCTGATGCCATTGAATTGCTCAAAACTTTCAATTGGAGCGGCAACGTCCGCGAGCTGCGCAACGTGGTGGAAAGACTGCTAATCCTTTGCAACGAGGAGATCAGCAAGGAGGATATTCAGCGCTTTGTGGAACCGCTGATGCTTTAAAGCACTGCCAGTTCATGCGTAATTGCAAAAATAACTTCAGGCACTCTTTTTTAGCACATTTTCAAATTTTCAAATTCTCGAATTTTCAAATTAAAACACTACCTTTGCACCCCCCTTTTTCCGGTAAGGGAAAGGTTCTTTGACATATTTGGGGCTGACCGGTTTTGACAGCAACAGAAAGGGTAAGTAAGCATGCCGAGCCATGTGACAAAGCTCGTAAATCCGTGTCACACACTTTTTATTTGGCGATAATAATTACGCTCTCGCAGCCTAATCGAAGTTTAGTAGATTGGCTTCATCCCCGGTCAAGGTTACCGGGGACGGGACGGTTCGCTGGTGGAGTCGCCCGATTCCGGCCAGGTTACGGATCGCAAGCAATTTCGGGATAGTTTCTGCAAGGCTTCGTGGCAGAAATGAAATCAAGAAGCTAAGGCAGGGCTTTGGGCGTTTGCTCCCGTCCCCTGCACGAAAACCAAAAGCAAACTAAGCATGTAGAAAGCTTATCGGTTCGTTGTTTGGACGAGGGTTCGAATCCCTCCAGCTCCACGATGGAGAGTGTAGAGTGTAAAGTTTAGAGTTTAGAGTGATGAAATTATGAGTGGGGAAAACCTGGTGTTGCGTACAAAAGCTTTTGCGACAGAATGTGTTAAAACGGCTTTTATAGCTAAATTAAGCATCGTGATCGAGTAAGCAGATGAGACTGCACAAGGAAACAGAAATCAATCCTTAAATAATCATTCATCATTCACAAACACTAATCACCAATCACCACTCCTCACTCCACCCGGTCCCGTAGTTCAATGGATAGAATGTGAGATTCCGGTTCTCATGATCTGGGTTCGAATCCCGGCGGGATCACTGATATCACCTCTTAAAGGGGTTGGTAAAATTCAGCCTCAAATTTATAAATCAGCCATCTTCCGGAAAAACAGAGTATCTTTACCGCGGGTTTATACCATTTTTGATTTCAATTAGTCACCATTCCTCTTTGTTTGTTTAGATTATCTCTTCTTTCACTCCAACAAATGATTTCTCATTGAATTACGGATAGTAGAGCCGGCATTATCATTTTATCACAAAAAAACAAAGGAGAATTCATGAAAAAACTAAGCCTGGGAGTTATTGGAACTTCAAGAAAAGAAGATGAAAAACGAGTACCCATTCATCCGGAACACCTGTCACGCATACCGCAGGATATCAGGAAACAATTAATTTTTGAAAAGGGATATGGTGCGCCTTTTGGTTTTGATGATGATTTTTTTGTTTCTCAAACCGGCGGAGTTGCTTCCCGTCATGAATTATTGGCCGAAACAGGCTCGGTTATTATTGCGAAACCCGTATTGGCAGATTTGCAGGAAATACGCGAAGGAGGTTTAATATGGGGTTATCCACATTCCGCGCAACAACGCGATGTTACACAAGCTGCAATTGACCGTAAATTAACATTGATTGCATTTGAGGATATGTTTGTTTGGTCTCCCAATGGTCAGATAGGCAGGCATACATTTTATAAGAATAATGAATTGGCAGGTTATTGCGCCGTTATTCATGCATTACAATTAAGGGGTATTGATGGTCATTATGGCAACCAGCGTAAAGTGATCATTTTTAGTTTCGGGGCAGTTAGCCGTGGAGCTATTTATGCACTCAAAGCTCATGGTTTCAGAGACATTACGATTTGTATCCAAAGGCCGGATTATGAGGTGCGTGAAGAAATTCTGGATGTTAATTATGTTCGTGTTCGTAAAGGTAACGATGGTGAGGCCCGAATGGTAACCATTGAACATGATGGCACAGTTCGCCCTTTATCCGGTTTAATTAGTGAATCCGAGATCATTATTAATGGCACCTATCAGGATACGGACAATCCAATCGATTTTGTCACAGAAGATGAAAAAGACACCTTAAAACCAGGAAGTTTAATTATTGATGTGAGTTGCGACGAAGGGATGGGATTCTATTTTGCCAGGCCGACAACTTTTAAAAACCCGATTCTGAATATCGAAAACATCCACTATTATGCGGTTGACCATACGCCAAGTTATTTATGGGAAAGTGCTTCAAGGTCGATATCTGCAGCGCTGATTGTTTATTTACCAACAATTGTAGAAGGTCGTAAAAGCTGGATTAAAAACCCTACAATTCAAAAGGCTATCAATATCGAAGACGGTGTGATTAAAAAAGAGTCGGTTTTAACTTTTCAGAATCGCATGAAAGATTACCCGCATGATTTTATAAAAACTTAACCGTCAGAGCTTCCCGGTTCCAGAGAACGTCAGATGTTTAAATATCGAACAGCTTTAGCTTGAAACAAACTTGCCCGCGTGTTGCAAATAGGGTCCGTAGCCGTTTCTTCGTTGTATTTTTCTTAACCCGGATTTGTCATTAGTTCGTCCCTTCTAATGAACAAATCCGCATTAATAAATTCAAAGATTTCAGTTTACTTGAAAACCCACCGTGGATCTTTACTGTTTTGCAAAGGTCATCTTCCGTTTTTTGTGCCGGATATATTTTTTCATGAAAGTGCTGAGAGGAGCCTCAAAACCGGACACCGGATGCCAGGCTGCCATAACCGGCTTTCATTTTTCCGTTCAGGTTCCTCTCCAAACCATTGTCAACCAAATAAGCGTATTCCAGATTCTTTATCGTGAATTGCACATAGCCATAGGCTGGGGTCAGATAAAATCGTATCTCCGGTGAACCGCCCGGGGCAATTCCAATGGGTATGGAAAGAACGCTGTCAGTTTGCACCGGCAGATTTAAAAATAAGGCAACCAACCATTCACAAAACCTTTTCCCAAAGCAGGTGTTTTCTCCCAAAGATTTTTAACTTTGCCAGCCAGAACATTCCACCCGCTTAATAGGAATTAAAAGAGTATAAGTCAGTCAGTTAGACCTTAAAGAATCAGCCAATGATCCCCAATAATTTCATCAGTCGCCACAACGGTCCCCGCAACAAAGACGTACAGCAAATGCTCCGGGTCATGGGGCTTGAGTCCGTTGATCAACTGATCGACGAGACCGTCCCGGCAGCTATTCGTCTTCCCGGACCACTGAAACTGGAAGACGGTCTCAGTGAGTACGAATACATCGGCCTCATGCGGCGCATTGCCGCCAGGAACAGGCGCTTCAAAACCTTTATCGGACTGGGTTATTACAACACCATCCTGCCGCCTGTCATCCAGCGTAACGTCTTCGAAAACCCGGGCTGGTACACTTCCTACACCCCTTACCAGGCGGAGATTTCACAGGGACGGCTGGAGGCGCTGCTCAATTACCAGACCATGATTGCCGACCTGACGGGCATGCCGCTGGCCAATGCTTCCCTCCTTGACGAAGCCACGGCCGCTGCCGAAGCCATGCTCATGTTTTTCCACGCCCGCCCCAGGCCGCTGGTGAAAGCCGGAGCCAATGTTTTCCTGGTTTCCGACGACTTGTTTCCCCAAAGCATCGACGTGCTGAAAATACGTGCTGCCTCCAGAGGCATTGAACTGGTGGTTGCACCACCGTCAGAACTTGATTTTGCAGAGAAGGTTTTTGGCTGCATGTTGCAGTATCCAAACCAAAAGGGGGCCGTCATCGATCACAGTACCCTGGCGGCCCGGGCCCGCGAAAACAACGTGCCTGTGGCTGTGGCTGCCGACCTGATGAGTCTGGTGCTGTTGCAACCCCCGGGCGAATGGGGTGCCGACGTGGTGTTTGGAAGCTCTCAGCGTTTTGGTGTGCCCCTGGGTTACGGCGGGCCACACGCGGCTTTCTTTGCCACCACCGAAGACTACAAGCGCCACATTCCCGGACGCATCATCGGCATCTCCAAAGACGCCAATGGCAACGACGCCCTGCGCATGGCACTGCAAACCCGCGAGCAACACATCAAGCGCGAGCGCGCCACTTCCAACATCTGCACGGCACAGGCCCTGCTGGCCATCATGGCCGGATTTTACGGCGTTTACCATGGAAACGAGGGTCTCAAAAGCATTGCCTCCGACATCCATTCACTGGCGGTTGACCTGTCGCAAGCCATTGAGAAACTGGGATACACGCAGGAAAACGACTTCTTCTTCGATACCCTTTACGTGAGGCTTCCCGAAGGAGTCGAAGCGGAAAGCGTAAAACAGGTGGCGCTGAATCAGGAAGTGAACTTTCGTTATTTCGAGGACGGCAAGCATATCGGTATCAGCCTGGATGAAACCTCCAAACGCGAGGACGTGGCGCTCATTGCCGCCATCCTGGGCAAAGCTGCCGGAAAAGACAAATTCGAACTGGCATTCGGTTCGGCCGGAGAAAATGCCAAATGCTGTATCCCTGAAAATCTTCAGCGCACAACGGCCTTCCTGGAGCATCCCGTTTTCAACAAATACCACTCCGAAACGGAGATCATGCGTTACATGAAAAAGCTGGAGAACAAAGACCTGGCGCTGAACCGCACCATGATCCCGCTGGGAAGCTGCACCATGAAGCTCAACGCGGTTTCGGAACTGCTGCCCGTCAGTTGGCCGGAATTCACCGAGCTCCATCCCTTTGTGCCTGCCGCACAGGCAGCGGGCTACCTGGAAATGATTTCCGACATGGAACGCATCCTGAGCGAAGTGACCGGTTTTTCGGCGGTTTCCTTCCAGCCCAACTCGGGTGCCGCCGGCGAGTACACAGGCCTGATGGTCATCCGCGAGTACCTGAAAAGCACCGGGCAGGGGCATCGCAATGTCTGCCTCATCCCGGCATCGGCACACGGAACCAATCCCGCCAGTGCGGTAATGGCAGGCATGCAGGTGGTGGTGGTCAAAACCGACGAAAACGGCAACATCCACATGGACGACCTGTGGGAAAAAGCCCAACAGCACAGCGGGAACCTGGCAGCCATCATGGTGACCTATCCCTCCACCCATGGTGTTTTCGAGGAAGGTATCCGCGAAGTCATCGACATCATTCACCGACACGGAGGTCAGGTGTACATGGACGGCGCCAACATGAACGCCCAGGTGGGGCTCACCAGTCCAGGCTACATCGGTGCCGACGTATGCCATTTGAACCTGCACAAAACCTTCGGCATCCCGCACGGCGGCGGCGGTCCCGGCGTCGGCCCCATCGGCGTGGCCGAACACCTCAAACCCTTTCTTCCCGGCCACCGTTTTGCCCAAACGGGCGGGGAAAAAGCCATCCCGGCGGTAGCCGCGGCACCCTACGGCAGTGCCCTGGTACTGCTCATTTCGTACGGCTACCTGAAAATGCTGGGCGGTAAAGGGCTGACGGAAGCCACCAAAATGGCCATCTTTAATGCCAACTACCTGATGCACAGGCTCAAGGATTCCTACCCCATCCTCTACACCGGCAAAAACGGCCGGGTGGGCCACGAGATGATCCTCGACTGCAATGCCTTCAGCCGTACGGCAGACATCACCGTTGTGGATATTGCTAAACGACTGATGGACTACGGCTTCCACGCGCCGACCGTAGCCTTCCCCGTGCACGGCACCCTGATGGTGGAACCCACCGAAAGCGAACCGCTGGAAGAGCTGGACTACCTGGTGGAAGCCATGATCGCCATCCGCGAAGAAATCCGCGAAATTGAAGAAGGCAAAGCCGAAAAGAAAAACAACGTATTGCAAAACGCCCCCCACACGGCAGAAGCGCTGATTGCCGACAATTACGACCATCCCTACGCACGTGAAAAAGCGGCCTTCCCGCTGGAGTGGGTCAGAAGCAATAAGTATTTCCCGCCGGTTGCGAAAATCGACGATGCTTTCGGCGATCGCAACCTGTGCACCTGCCTGCCCTTGGAAGATTATGAAGGCCCGGTGGTGAACAACTCTCCACAGTCGTCTGACCACTGAAGAACGGGGGGTGCTGTGCAGGAAGACTTTTCAATAGTGGTCTGACGACTTTTTAAAACCAAAACGCCGCATAACCCACAACTGAGCTGCTGTCGCCGGTCGTTTCCGCCGAGTTGGTGTAGGCGATCAACTTCGGGGAGGTATTTTTCAGTTTGCAAAACTCCACTGCCACTTTCAGGGGGTTGACCCCGCAGGCATCCACGCCGATGGTTTGCAGCGATTCAATCTTCCGGATGCTTTCGCGGTCTTTTTCCCTTGCCAGGGTTTCGGGAAGAAAATGACTCAGATCGGTACTAACGATCAGAAAATAACCCGTTCCGGCAAGTTGTTGCGCCACTTTGTTTGCAACAGCCTGGCTGAGCGAACCAATTACCAGCGGAAGCACCTTCGACTCAGGCGAGAAAAAACGGATAAAAGGCATCAGCACTTCCAGCGCGTGTTCTTCGGCATGAAACTGCTTCACCGGTTTAAAATGATTGTCTTCGATAATCTGAAGGCGACCGAGAGGCGTTTCCCAGCAGTCGTGCTTATCGCGGAAAACGGCATCAACGGGATGGTAGTGGGAGGGACCCAGCAGGGCAATTCTGTCAGGTTTGATCAGCCTGAGCAGATGCAGCGCACGGATGGCCGTTTCACCCGAGTACATCCATCCCGCATGGGGTACGATCAGCCCGGAAACCGCACCCGAAGCCGCTTTCCGCCTGAGTTCGTTGTTTCCT
>JAJRWG010000227.1 GCA_024276895.1 Bacteroidota bacterium | reverse complement strand
TGATGAAACCATTGTACAAGGACAACCGGAAACCTTCTTTTGCCTGGTAACCGTTCACACTTCCTGCTCCACCCTTCCAATCGAAAAGATAAAACTGATACAGATTGTCATCGGCCAGCGTCGTCGGATTTTGATAACCGAAAACAATGCCGACGAAATCATCATCGGAACCTGTCTCTACCGACATGGTTCCCTTGATGTAAACATTAATCAGTTTCTGATTATTGACAAAAAACGTGGCCGGGAAAATATAGCTCGTGTTAACGACATCGTTGGGGGCTGCCACCTGCCAGTCGCCGTCGGGTGTGCCCTTCATCGACCATTCGGTAAAATCGAAAGCCGTTCCACACTGCTGGCTGAAAGCTGCCGGGTAAGTACAGGCAATCGCAACTGAGCACAGCAATGCTTTCCTGAAGATATGTCTGATGAAGCGTCGTTTCATTTTTTTAAGACGCCAAAGAAAGGCAAAAAGTTGCTTGGCAAGACTTCATTGTTTGCCGATGCGGGAAAACCACCGGGTTGCTTGCAAGCCTCAGGTACTTATGCGTTGGTAATTCTACCAATCGCTCCCGAACCTTGAATTTGAACAAGCCCCACGGTCGTAGCTTGCACACCTGCCTTTGTGAAGGTTGAAATGAAAGGAAAAGTAAAAATCCATGCCGTTGAAATTTGAGATTCCCAACAACGAGCCGAGTCGTTCGGTGCCGATAGTCATAGTAAATATCCTGACGGCCAGGCCCAGCCTTGGCTCCGAATAATTAAAAACGGAAAGGGGCAGACTCATCCCAAAGTAACGGGTTTCGTAACGGGGTACAACAGCCAGCTGGGCGGGTCTCCAGAGCGTTCGTGCATTAAATTTCAAAGGATGCATCCACAAAGCGGAAACATAAAGTCGCCGCTGGAAATGGTAATCGAACTGCAGGCTGAGGGTTGCCGGAAGGTTTACCCTGAACCGGTCTCCGGCGTAGCTGGCTTCGGAGTCCCCGTAAAAACCACGGCTGTAGATCTGTCCGGCATCATGGATGCCCCTGAAATGAATGGTGTCAAAATTCTCCCAGTACCTGCTCACATTGTCGAATCTGTGCAATTCAGCATCTTTGGTAAAAGTAATGCCACCCAGATCGAGGATGGAGATACCCACCTTGTAAAGGTAATCTTTGTATGGTTTTTCGCAGGGTTTACCTCCACCGTCGTAAGTGTAAGTTGACTTGAGTTTGGTAAATACCATTCCCAGATCAAAACCCACACCGTAACCTTTCACCATGGGTTCCAGATCGGCAGCCAGTTCATTACCGTAGTTCAATGGTAGTGCGTAGGCGACTTCGGCATCGAGATTCTTAAAGTCGATAGTGCTTTCATCAACGATGAGGTAATTGGAGTTGCGCAAATCAACATAACCCCCTTCGTAGCCAAAAAGCGCTTTGGCCGTGATGCCGAAAGTAAACCTGTTGCCATAGCGCTCGTAATAATCGTAGGCGTAACTTAAACCGATTTCCGACCAGGTCATGCCCGAAATACTGTATTCATCCTCGTTGAACTCCACACCTTTGTACCTTTCAAGTATCCTTCCCTCGTAAAAAGTAACCGGAACCATGGACGGGATTCTGTTCCCGGAGTGGAACGACCTGAAACTTGTTGTTAAACCGAAGGCATGCTGCCCGTACTGGAACATGGCCGACGGGCCGTTCAGTTTTATATCCGATACAAAATATTTTTCCCGAGGGTTGTCGTAGTAATGAATGGCTTCAGCCCAGTTGATGCTGTTGTTGTTGAATAGGTTGTCGCCTACCCCAAGCGACTTCTGAATGGTTCTGTTTTCTTGCGAAATGTAGTACATATCGTTGGCAACAAAGGTGTTTGCTCCAACAATGTTCATGTCAAGATAAACTTTTGTGCCGGTGAGTAGTGCCGGATTAAGTGAAGCTGATGAAATGCCGCTGTAATTGTCGAACACAAGGCCGAGCATTTCCTGACCGCTAAGCGATGCACCGGCACTGAGTAACAGTGTCAAAATCACGTGGGATATTTTCAGCCTTGGCTTTTTCATTACCACCTCGTGTTTCAGCCTGGTTGATCGCCAAAAATCCTACCCGGTCTGCCAGATTAAACATATTCAGGCAGAAAAGGTTACCTGTTTTTTGACAAAACAACCTGCCGGTTTTAAATCATCGCGCTGAGCCGGATACATGACGGCTTCAGGGAACACCCGTTCAGCCTGCGGTGCCACATCTCTTTGCGATTAACTAATATTTACGTGCTTATACTTGCTGTTTGTTTCAGCCGTAAAAGTAATACATTTTTACCCGTTTGTCAAGTATCCGGCAGTTTTTCTTGCGTCCGGGCCGGTGCTCTGAAAATATTTTTTACTTTTGGGGCTTGCATTCCTGCGCTGAAAAAGCCCGTCACGGGCCGGCAGTCAGAAATAAGTTAGCAAATCAAAAAACGGCAGGGTAAAGGGCGATGATTGAAACCATTAAAATAGGACGACTAAGGTGGTTGAATTTGAAAGCCCCTACGGAAGAGGACTTTGCCTTCCTGGAAAACACCTACCACTTTCATGCCCTCGACATTGAAGACTGCCGCCAGACCAACCAGCGATCCAAAATCGACGAGTATGACGATTACTACTTTCTGATCCTGCATTTTCCGGTTTTTGACCGTGACAACCGTTTCATAAAAACCAGGGAGGTCAAAATTTTCTGGGGCGAAGATTACATCATCACCGTAGGTAAATCGCACTGGATTGTGGACACTTTGTTCAACGAGGCTCTGGAACAGGAAAAACGGGGCGAGGACTTTGAGATCGGAACCTCAGATGCCCTGCTCTACCTGATTTTGGAAAAAATCATGAACGAAACGCTTTACCTGTTGCGCAAAGTTTCTCTGGAACTTGAACTGATCAACCGTGAGCTGTTCAGCGGCAGGCCCACGCTGATCATCGAACGCCTTTCCATCACCCGGAAAAACATCATCCTGCTCAACACCATGTTCAAACCCCAACTGCGGGTGTTCAAGAAGTTCGAATCGGGGACGGTCAAAGGCTTTGCCGATAATATGGAGGATTACTGGGGAAACATCCTCGACTACTACAACAAAATGTGGGACATGACCGAGGATTACGGCGAACTCATCAACGGCCTGTCCACCACTTTCGATTCGTTGCAGGCCAACAAAACCAACGAGATCATGAAAATCCTCACCCTGATCTCTTCCATCATCCTCCCGCTGACCTTTTTAACCGGCCTTTACGGGATGAATGTGTTGCTGCCGCTTCAGGAAGACAGCAAGGCTTTTTGGATCATCATCGGCGTGATGGTAGTGCTTGGAGTGGGCATGATCAGTTACTTCCGCAGGAGAAAGTGGATGTAGTCCGGCAGGCTACTTTCCGTTACTTTTATTAAAAATATCCGTCTGTCTTTGCAGCGATTCTTTATGGATCACGTTCAGCAGGGTTCTCAGAAAGCGTTCACCCAGTCCCAGGTGGGTACCGATGGCCAGCCTGTCGCGGATGATGCCGGCCCAGCGTTTCATTTGAAGAATGGTGATGTCGTTTTCTTTTTTGTACTCCCCGATCTCATCGATGATCTCCATGCGTTTGGCAAGGATTTGCAGCAGTTCACCGTCCAGTTTGTCAATTTCGGTGCGGAGGCTTTCCAGCTTGTTCTGAAAATCGATGTTGCCCTGGCGGCGGCGAAAAATCAGGCCGCCGAGCAATTCATCAAGTTGCTTTGGTGTGATTTGCTGCTGTGCATCGGTGAGTGCCTGCGTTGGGTCGAAATGGGTTTCGATCATCAGTCCGTCCATCTCCAGATCAAGCGCCTTTTGCGATACCGGCTGCAGCAGGTCGCGCTGTCCGCAAATGTGGCTGGGGTCGATGATGATGGGAATGGAAAGCAGCATGCTTTTCAGCTCGATGGGGATTTCCCACATGGGCGCGTTGCGGTAGGGTGATTTTTCGAAGTAATGAAAACCGCGGTGGATGGCGATGATCTTTCGAAGGCCGGCAGCCCTGATGCGCTCGATGGCTCCCAGCCACAGTTTGACGTCTGGGTTCAGGGGGTTTTTCACCATCAGAGGCACGTCGTGGCCTTTGACCACGTCGGCAATTTCCTGGACGTTGAAGGGGTTGACCACCGTGCGGGCACCCATCCAGAGGATGTCCACATTGTATTTCAAGGCCAGCTCCACATGGGCGGGCCTGGCCACTTCCACGGTGGTGAGCAATCCGGTTTCGGCCTTTACTTTTTCCAGCCACTTCAGGCCCTCTTCACCCACGCCTTCAAACTCACCGGGACGTGTGCGGGGTTTCCAGATGCCCGCCCTGAAGATCTTCACGTCGGGGATGGTGGCAATTTCGCGTGCGGTACGCAAAAGTTGCTGTTCGCTCTCGGCACTGCACGGCCCGGCAATCACCAGGGGTTTTCCGCCGGTGGGTAACCAGTCCTGCAGGGGTAAAATATCAAGGTCCTTGCTCATCGTGGCAAAAGTAGCAATTCCGGCAATGCCTTCAAACGGGTGGCAATCACTTTCCTTTTCATTATGTAACAGGACACTGATCTTAAAAAAATCAGTTCAATCAGTTTGATCAGTCCGGTCAGTGTACCATTCCCGTCAAGACTGAAAATTGCGCTCCTGTCTCCAATCCTTCCTTTTGCATTATTTTTGCCGGATGTTTTTGGTGGACACCCATACACATTTGTATCTCGGACAATTTGACGACGACCGCCGCGAGGTTGTTGAATGGGCTATTGAGCAGGGCGTTGAACGCATGCTGTTACCCAACATCGACAGCGGTTCGTTGCAGGCCATGAAAGACCTTCACCGGGCCTTCCCCGAAAACTGCCTGCCCATGATGGGTTTGCATCCCACCTCGGTAAAAGACGACTACCTTGCGGAACTGGAACTGGTGGAAAAGGAATTGCAGACAGGAAACTACATCGCCGTGGGCGAGATCGGCATCGACCTGTACTGGGACAAAACGCACAGCGACCAACAAAAAGATGCCTTCAGAAGGCAACTGCGCATGGCCAAAGCTTTTGGGCTGCCGGTTTCCATTCACACCCGCGATTCGTTTGAACTGACGTTCCGTATCGTAAAGGAGGAGCAAAACGGTAAGTTAAAAGGTGTTTTTCACTGTTTTACGGGATCGGGAAAAGAAGCTGCGATGGTTGCTGACACGGGCTTCCTCATGGGGATCGGTGGCATCGTAACTTTTAAAAACGCCGGACTGGCTGAAGTGGTGAAGACAATTCCCGAAGAATTTCTGGTGCTTGAAACCGACGCGCCTTTCCTGACCCCGGCCCCTTTCAGGGGAAAGCGTAATCAGAGTGCTTATCTGAAATTCATCGCCGAAAAGCTGGCCGGGTTGAAATCAACTGCCGTTGAAGAAATTGCGGAAATCACAACGCGCAACGCGCTGAGGGTTTTTCCGCTAAAATAAACACGCTCAAAAATGCAGGAAAGTAACAACACTTCCATTCTTATAATTTACACCGGCGGCACCATCGGGATGATCCGCGACCGGGAAACGGGTACGCTGGCACCTTTTAATTTCGATAATGTTTACGAGCAGATGCCCATGCTCAAACAGTTTCACTACCGGCTCGATTTTAATTGCTTTGAGCCGCTGATGGATTCTTCGAACATGAACCCGGAGGCCTGGCAAACCATGGCGACGATCATCAGGCAGAACTACGAGGACTTCGACGGTTTTGTGATCCTGCATGGCTCCGACACCATGGCTTACTCCGCTTCGGCACTGAGTTTCATGCTCGAAAACCTGAACAAACCGGTGATCTTTACCGGCTCGCAACTTCCACTTGGCGAACTGCGTACCGACGGTAGGGAGAACTTCATCACGGCCATCGAAATTGCCGCCGCCAAAGACGATGAAACACCTCTCGTACCCGAAGTCTGTATTTATTTCGAAAACCAGCTTTTCAGGGGCAACAGGTCGGTAAAATACAATGCTGAAAACTTCAACGCTTTCAAATCGGGGAACTATCCCTTACTTGCCGAAGTAGGGGTTTACATCAAATACAACCGCCGTTACATTTTAAAGCCCAACTTCAAAAAACTGAAGGTGCACACAAAACTGAGTGCGGAGGTGGGAGTGCTGAAATTGTTTCCCGGCATTACCAAACCCTTCGTTGAAGGAGTACTGAAAACAAAAGGATTAAAAGGTCTGGTACTCGAAACCTTCGGCTCGGGGAACACCACCACCGAACAGTGGTTTCTCGACGCACTGTCGGAAGCCATTACAAACGGGCTGGTCATTGTCAACGTTTCGCAATGCCTTTCGGGGATGGTTGAACAGGGAAAGTACGAAACCAGCACGGGGCTGAAAAAAATCGGGGTGATCAGCGGTAGTGACATTACCACCGAAGCAGCACTGACAAAAATGATGGTACTATTCGGCAGGGGTTTCGATGTCCAAACAGTGTCGGCATGGATGCGCCGTTCATGGCGGGGTGAACTGACACCGCAGAACCGCCCGGCCGGGAGTAATGACTAAAATCGGCAGCATACCGTGTAATGTGCATAATTTATTTATTTTTGGCGCGTTTTAACGGAAAGAAAAAGGGGTACAGGTTTTTAAAAAACAAAGAAATCATAAAAGCAGGGAGAGGTGCTCGAGTGGCTTAAGAGGCACGCCTGGAAAGCGTGTATACCCCAAAAGGGTATCGCGGGTTCGAATCCCGCCCTCTCCGCATTAAAAAATAATTAGAACCAATAATTAAAATTAATTTATAACTTTGTCAATTAATAAAAATTAATCATTTAGTTGAAATCAATTTTCAAAACCATGAAAAATTTTATTGCGTTTCTCTCAATCCTGGCCCTGGTTACATTCGGGCTGTCAAATGTTAATGCACAAGACGATGCCGTTGAAGGTGAAAGTGTTGACTCAACCGAAGTCGCACAGGACACCACGGCTGCACCACAGGAAGAAGCTGTTCAGATAGCCGATGTAGTAGCCGATGAACCTGAAGCACCCAAGTCTTTTCACCAGGTACTTAAAGAAAAGTTTATCGAAGGTGGCCCCGGTTTCATGGGTATCGTGTTGCTCACGCTTATTTTTGGTCTTGCCATCAGCATTGAGCGGATCATTTACCTGAGCATGGCTTCGGTCAACACCAAAAAAATCCTGTCGGGGGTTGAATCGGCACTCGAATCGGGCGGCATCGACCAGGCCAAAGAAGTGGTTAGAAACACCCGCGGCCCCGTGGCCAGCATCTTCAGCGAAGGCCTCAACCGTTTCGACGACGGTATGGCCGAAGTGGAAAAAGCCATCGTGTCGTACGGCAGCGTTGTTACCGGAAGGCTGGAGTCGGGAGTGAGCTGGATTTCGCTCTTCATTGCACTGGCACCCATGCTCGGTTTTATGGGTACGGTTATCGGGATGATCCAGGCATTCGACGACATTGCCGCGGCTGGCGACATTTCTCCCACCGTTGTTGCCGACGGTATCAAAGTGGCATTGCTGACAACTGTTTTCGGATTGATCGTGGCCATTATTTTGCAGATTTTCTACAACTACATCATTTCCAAGATCGAAAGCCTGGTCAATGACATGGAAGACAGCTCCATCGCTTTCATCGACATCCTTTCCTCCTACAACAAAAAATAATTACGACTATGAAAGATAAATTAGCCAATATTACCAGATGGATACTGTACCTGTTAATGGCTGTGGTCATCGCTTCGGGACTCTTGTTCTATCTTGATGTCATCGATTCGGAGAACTTCATTAACATCGGTAAACTGCTCCTGATCGTTGGTGTTGCCGTCATGGTGATCTCACCGATCTTCGGCTTTATCACAAATCCGAAAAACATTGTTAAAATGCTCATCAGCATTGCTATTACAGTTGTGGTCGTTGTCATCGGTTACTCGATGGCCAGTAATTATTACACCGACTACCAGTTGGAAGAGCTGAAAACAACGGCTGAAACTTCCAAAATGGTGGGGATGGGCTTGTACGTGACTTACATTGCGTTCGGGCTGACGATTTTGTCGGCTTTGTATGCATCAATTGTAAAAATGTTTAAATAGTAAATTATGGCCAGAAAAGCAGCACCGGAAATCAATGCCGGGTCGATGGCTGACATTGCCTTCCTCCTGCTCATCTTCTTTCTTGTAACCACTACAATGGACGTGGATACAGGTATTACCAGGAAGCTGCCACCACCCGTTGAAAAACCGGACGAAGACGTCGATGTAAAAGAACGAAACGTTTTAAAAGTACTGCTCAACAGCAGAAATGATCTGATGGTTGACGGCAAGCGGATGGATATTTCGCTGTTGAAAGACAAAACCAAAGAGTTCATGGCTCTGCATCCTGATAACCCCGATTATCCTGAAGTAACCACAAGGTACATCGAGGAACTGGGCAGGGACGTGCCGGTCTCGAAAGGAATCATCTCGCTGAAAAACGACCGGGGAACCTCGTACAATATGTACATTCAGGTACAAAACGAGCTGGCCCGGGCCTTTAACGAAATGAAAGATGAAAAATCCATGGAGTTGTTTGGTATGAAATACACGGCTTTGCTTGATAAAGACAAAATAAAGGCCATCAACAAAATCATACCTGTGCGTGTTTCCGAAGCTGAACCAGAAGATATAGGAGGAAATTAACATGTCGAGATTTAAAGCGAAAAAAACAAAAGAGTCGCCGGGGATCAATACTTCTTCATTACCTGACATCATTTTTATGCTGCTCTTCTTTTTCATGGTTTCAACAACCATGCGGGAAGTTACCGTCAGGGTAAAACAAAAGATGCCTGAAGCTACCGAAATCCAGAAACTGGAAAGAAAATCCCTGGTCAGTTTTATTTACATCGGCGAACCGAAGAACTCCAAGCTGTACGGAACGAATGCGCGTATCCAGTTGAACGATGTTTTTGCCAATGTTGATGACATCCAGGAGTTTGTTGCCCAGGAACGTCAGGCAAGAGACGAAGCCGACCGTAAACTGATCACTACTTCGCTGAAAGTGGACGGTGACACCAAAATGGGTATTGTTACCGATGTGAAACAGGAATTGCGGAAAGCAGGTGCATTTAAAATCAACTACTCAACTCGGAAAAAAATTGATAAGAATTAGAACTTTTCTAATCCGAAGTGAAAAGGCGCTGTAACAAGTGCCTTTTTTTTATGTCAGTACCGGCCTTTCGTTCCGGTATAAAACAAGCATCAGCCACATTGTGATCAACAGACTGCCCCAAACATAAACCGGATTGGTTGTAGCCCCGAAATCTTCCATCCGGATTTGAATAACACCGGTGTGATGAAGGTAATAAACCACCACCGATGAAGCATTGTTCACTAGATGAAGAAAGACGGGAACCCATAAGCTGCCGGTAAAAACAAAAACATAGCCCAGCAGCAGTCCCAACAGAAACCGGGGGAAAAAGCCAAAAAACTGCAAGTGCACCGCGCTGAATAAAATGGCCGAAATAACAACAGCCAGGTGGGTACTCTTTGTGATCTCTTTCATCAGTCTGAGCAAAACACCCCGGAACAGCAACTCTTCACCAATAGCGGGGACCAGGGCCACCGTCAGCAAATTCAACCCCAGTCCCGCAAGTGTATCCGTTTTTAAGAAAACCCTCAGCAACTGTTCTGCCTGCATCTCTTTGGCCTTCATCCAGTCTTCAATTCCCGCAAGAGACGCCGGAAGCGAAATATCCTGGTTCCATTCGCTCACATAATTGAGAAAGGGAAGAATGGTGTAAACAACCAGACCGGCAACCAATAAGCTCACAGCCGATGGTTTTTTCTTCAGACTGAGGTATGTGGCAGGCGTTGGACTGACAAAATAAGCATAAGCAATAACAGGCAAAACAAAAATCCCAATCTGGTTCAGCAGCTGGAAAAACTTTACAAAGTTGACGGCTTCGGGGGTCTGCGGGTTGGCAACCAGTGAGCCCAGTTCGGTCAGGCTCTCTCCCAGGTATAATTTGCCGGCCAGTAATCCTGAAAAGGCCGTCATAACGGCAAAAAGCAATAACAGCCCGAGCAGCAGCAGCAGTTTACCAAACGGCGAAATATGTTTAAGGTAAGCAGGATGTTTCATCCGGGTTGTTTTAAAAACGGGAGCCCGCAAATTTAATATTTTTGCACCACCCCTTTTACAAGAACTTTCAAACATGGTCCGTATCGGAGACATAGCGCTTGGCGATTTCCCCATTTTGTTGGCACCCATGGAGGATGTTACCGATCCGCCTTTCAGATTTGTCTGTAAAATGTTTGGCGCCGATCTGATGTTTACCGAGTTTATTTCTTCCGAAGGGCTGATCCGCGATGCGGCCAAAAGCGTCAAAAAACTGGACTTTAAAGAGTCTGAGCGCCCCATTGGTATTCAGATTTTCGGCCACGACATCAACTCGATGGTAAAAGCCGCACAGTACGCCGGGCGCGCCAATCCCGATCTGATCGACATCAACTACGGGTGCCCGGTAAAAAAGGTGGTGGCCAAAGGCGCAGGGGCAGGCATTCTGAACGACATTCCCAAGATGGTTAAAATGACGGAAGCCGTTGTGAAATCGGTAAAACTGCCGGTTACCGTCAAAACCAGCCTCGGATACGACGACGACCACAAAGACATTGTTGAAATTGCCGAACGCTTGCAGGACGTGGGCATTCAGGCCATCACCATCCACGGCAGAACCCGTACCCAAAGACCACGCATCCCTGCCGACTGGACCCTGATCGGTG
>JAJRWG010000226.1 GCA_024276895.1 Bacteroidota bacterium | reverse complement strand
TGGCATGTACTGGATGTATGACGGAGTTGGCAACCATATGGAGCTTTGGGGAAAAGCTTCAGCAACGACCTATGGGCCGCACATTACAGTGCAACGCAATTCCGGAAATGTTGCCATTGGCGGACAAACTTTCGCCACCGGCTATAAACTTTCGGTGGCCGGAAAAATTATTTGTGAAGAATTGCGGGTTGACCTGATCGCCGGCTGGCCCGACTATGTTTTCGGGAAAGAATACAAATTAATGTCGTTGAAAGAGTTGGATGCCTTTATTGAAACCAACGGGCATCTGCCCAATATCCCTGCTGCTGAGGAAATAAATGAGTCTGGATTGGAAGTAGGTGAAATGCAACGGCTGATGATGGAAAAAATCGAAGAGCTTTCTCTGTACATCATCCAACAGCAAAAAGAGATTGATGAGCTGAAAAATCAAATCAATAAAACCCGGAAACAATGAAACGACGAATAATTTACAGTTTATTCGCTGTCTTGTTCTGGTTTTTCCCTTTGATTACACATGCGCAATTTGATGACCTCAAAGTACAACTCGAAGGAAAAGAAACATTCAGCGAAATAACGAAAACGATCGAACAGTACCTTGCCACAGCTCCCGAGAGTGAAGAAAAGCAAAAACTGGAAAAGCACTTTGCAAGATGGGCCTATTACCAGTCGTTGCACCTGGGGCCCAATGGCGAGTTTGTCAATGTGGCCAAACGGACTTTTGAGGCTGTTCAGGACAAGCAAGTAAGCTCACCCGATAATTCAGCAAACGGGAACTGGTCCTTCATCGGGCCAAATTCAACAATTCTTGACAATCCCGGTGCCGACATCCTGGGCAACGGCAGGGCCGACCGCATTGCCTTTCATCCCACGAATGCCAGTATCATTTACGTGGGCACACCCGCCGGCGGGCTTTGGCAAACGACCAACGGAGGCAGCAACTGGACAGCTGTAAGCAGTTTTATTCCATCCCTGGGAATCTCTGGTGTTGTTGTCGATCATACCGATCCCAATACCATTTATGTGCTTACCGGAGACGGGGATGGGTCTTCACCAAACTCCCTGGTAGGACTTGCCGGATATCACCAACTTTCGGTAGGCGTTCTGGTATCGCACGACGCCGGAACAACATGGGAGCAAACAGGCCAGTTGTTCAATGGCGATTACGTTGGATACAGATTGGTACAGCACCCGACAAATAATCAAATTCTGCTGGCTGCTACCTCCGAAGGTATTTACAGGACAACAAATGGAGGAGACACCTGGGTTCGCGAACGTGCGGGCAAGCATTTTGATATTGAATTTAAACCCGGTGATCCCACCAGAGTTTATGCCAGCGGGTTAGGGGAATTTGTATATTCAACCAATACAGGAGATACCTGGCTTACCAATACAACATTTGATTATGCTTTGTGTGTCAACAAAAGGGTTGAGATTGCCGTAACCCAAGCCTCCGGTTATGGCCACAGGGTTTATTTGCTTGCCGCACCCGGTTATAGTGGAAGCAATACATTTTGTGGCTTTTACCTTTCGTATGATAGCGGGCTTAGTTTTACAAGACAATCTAACAGCCCTAACGTACTCGGCAAAGAAGATGGCAGCGGCAGCGATCAGTCAAATTACGATATGGGATTGGATGTATCACCCACAAATCAGAATATTGTTATTGTGGCCGGGCTTGTAACTTTCAGGTCAACAAACAGCGGCTCTACTTTTACGAATGCAACCATTTACAGGGAAGGTGTCGGTGAGTATATTCATCCTGATATTCACGCTGTTGAATACAATGACCTCAATGGGTACTTATATGCACTCGGAGACGGGGGAATCCACAGGAGTACGAACAATGGTGTAAACTATACCGATTTATTTACCGGATTGAACACCGCCCAGTTTTACGGCCTTGCCGATTACGATGCTAACCAATACGCGCTGCTGGCAGGATGCCAGGATAATGGAATTAAATACAAAACTGCTAATTCTTCACAATTTAGCCATATCTATTGTTGTGACGGTGCGGATGTGATTATTAATTACAATGATGTAACACAGGGGTATGCAGTGGTAAATGATTATGTTGCAAGGTACACTGATTTTACGGGCACCAGTCCTTCATTTTTTTTCCAGCCCGGATTTTTCCCCGAAATAGAAATGAATACGAGCAATCCCTCTATTGTTTATGTGGGTTATTCAAGGATTCGGAAATATACCAACGGTTCGTTTACTTCTTACCTCGGTGATGCCACCATCAAAGGCTGGTGGGCACTGAAAACCTGCCCGAGTAATTAGAACAAGATCTACGCTGCCGGCGGAGATTCATATTACGATACCAACGGCGATATGTTCATGTCGGCAGACGGAGGAAGCACCTGGTCCACCGTTTCGGGAAATACGGGTTTCCCGGCTACCTATAACCGTATTTCGGACATTGGTGTAAAGCCCAACAACTCAAACCAGGTCTGGGTAACCTTCAGCGGATACACCAGTGGGGTAAAAATTTATTACTCCAACAACTCGGGCACAAACTGGTACGATCGAAGCTACGACCTGCCGAACATCCCCATCTGGAGCGTGGAAGTGGATGGCAGCAATAATGTTTATGTGGGTACGGATTATGGTGTATTCTATCTGGCTAGCGGCGCAACAAGCTGGGAGCCCTTTTACAACAATCTTCCGAATGTGCCTGTATCCGAGTTGGCGCTGAATGAATCAGCCGGCGTATTGCATGCGGCTACTTTTGGCAGGGGAATCTGGAAAACCACAGAGCGGTCCCCCTGCCCGTCAGCCCTTTTATTGTCTTCCAACCTTGAGGGACGCCATTTCTACTCTGCTTCCAGCTCCATTACCATGAGCGGAGATGTAATTGGAGGAGAAGGCACCCAGGTGTGGTTACGTTCGGGTAACTACGTTGACGTTAAACCGGGTTTCAGGGCTGATGCCACACCGGGGAATAAATTCCAGGCCTATGTCGGGAACTGCGATTCAGGCATGCCTCCTGCATTTAGTTTCGGCAATCCCTCGGACAGCAGCAATGTGATTGATGGTTTTACTTTCAGCCTGAATAGAAACCTTGGCACAATCGAAATCCAGGATGTTTCAGCAAGCGAGAAAAAAGTGATCGTCAGACTGTTTGACGACCAGACTGCCAAAATCCAGGTTTTTCTTACCGATGAGAACGGAAAGTTTCTCAGAGACATCACAAGGTTTGAAGGTGCAAAGGGGAAATCGGAGTACAGCTTTCAAACCGCCGACCTCACACCCGGCATGTATTACCTTTACCTTGGTGTGAACAGGGACGTTAACCATTTGCAGGAGTTGCTCATCGAGTAAGACACCCATGCCCTGGCCGGTTAGTCCTGAAATATCTGTATTGTCGAAGGGGCTTTTTCGTCTGAAAAAGCCTCTTCTTTTTTTGACTTCGCCCTTTTCCGGTCCGCCTGTTCTCACAAAGGAGAAGCCTTGTGCAGCATTGACACTGGTCTGCGGTTAACGAAAAGATCACGGTGCTCCGCACCTATTCCTTTACATCTTTTTTTCTGGTATCAAAGCGAAATTTTCACGTAAAGCGTGGGGGTAAACGGGATGGCTTCGGCGTAAATATTGATGGTGTTCGTCAGGCTGGCCGGAAGCCGTTCAAAATTGGCGTACTTGATGTTTTGTGTATTCAGCACGTTGAGGATGGACAGGCCCGCTTCGCCTTTCCACCTTCTGTCAAGAAATTTGTAAATAAACGAAACATCCAGCCGGTTGTAATTCAGTTTTGCCGGCGTCGTTGCCGTGGGGGCGGCATAGCCTTTGGGAAAGCCCGAACCGTAAACATAATTCGATGAAAAGTAAAAAGGGTCGAAATTAAGCAACAGGGCCAGCTTCAGTTCATGCACCTGGTCCTGCGGTGCACGGATGTAGCCGTCGTAATTGAAATAGCTGAAGTAGCCGTATTGGTCTATCGTTTTGCTCAAAGAATAGGACACCCAGGCTGAGTGTTTACCGAAGTCCTTTTTGATTAAAATATCAATACCTGCACTGTAAGCTTCGCCCTGTGAAATTTCGCGGATGTCTTTTGCCGGAAAATTTACATAGCGGGTCAGTCCCCTGGTATGCTTCAGGTAACTCTCTATGCTCAGGGTGAAGCGGTTGCGGTTGTAGGAAGTGCCCAGCACAAAATGCGAGGCCTGCAAAACGGGGATGTCTTCGTTATCGGCAATGACCCACAGGTAGCGGTAGTTTCCCAGGTCGTCAACAATGGCACTTTTGGCAATAAACTGGCTGTACCATCCCCAGGCCGCATTGAATTTCCAGTAATCGCCACCCCTGACCGTAAGCGCGAGCCGGGGTTCGGGATAAAACTTTTTCAGGTTAAATGCATAGTTAAACCGCAATCCGGCTTTGAAGGTGACTTTCTCGCCCGGGGTCATCACATCCTGCACATAGCCGTTGATGCGCTGTGCCCGCGCCCTGATATTGGCCTGGCTGATCCCGAAAGTGTCTTCCTGCAATAGCACTTCATTGAACTTATAGCCAAGCCCTGCTTCCAGCGTGTGGTTCTGGTTCAGCGAAAAACGGTTGTCCGCTTCAACGGTGTACTCACGGATTGCGTTGCTGCTGACCAGGTTTTTCAGGTGGTTGTAAAACCCGGCATCCGGTACGACAACCACCAAGTCGTCATTGTAGCTTGAAGACAGCCCGGAATAACTGATGTTCAGGTTGGAAGTATTCCCATTTTCCCACGTTTTGCCATAAAAAACGGCAAGACCCAACTGGCTGTTTTCTTCGCGGGTGTCCTTGTTAATGACATAATTTCTCACCGGCTCGTCAATGGCATACGAAAAACGGTCGCCACCACCATAGAGACTGACATAAAACAGGTCGTCACCCTTCAGCCTGGCCGAGTATTTTACATTAAAATCGCGAAAACGGTAGTCGGGAACAATGGTCAGGTCGATGGTATTGGCCGAATCCGGGTTGTTGTCGCCCCTCACCCAGAAATTCATATCTTCCGGGTTGTACAGATTGTAATAAGTGTGACGAAACGCAATTACCAGCGCACCGTTTTTAAACAGCGGGAATTCAACCAGCGCATTAAGGGTCATGTTGTTGGCAACGATTGTGAAAGACGGTTTCTGTATGTTGCCGTTCTTCCCGCTGATGTTCACAATTCCCCCCACACGTTCGCCCCAGCGGGCATCGTAGCCGCCTTTCAGGATTTCGATATTTTTGGCCATCAGGGGATTGAACGAGCTGATGTTGTCGTTGAAATTCCGCAGACCGTAAACAGTAAAACCGTCAAAGGTAACTTTGGAGTGCCCTTCGTAGCTTCCCCAGATGATGAGTTCGTTGGTTTGCTCACCCGAGGCAAGGATGCCCGGCTGGAGGCGGAGGAGGTTAAAAACAGCGTTGTCGCCGTAACCCGGCAGGAAAACGGCAATCTTGTTGTTCAGCTTTTCAACACCCGCCTGGTTACCGATTTGCAAGCCGGTTTCAACCAACCTGTCTTTGATGACAATTTCCGTCAGGCCAATGCTTGCAGGACTGAGGTTCAGCCGGATATTTTTTGAGGGCGGGAAAACGGTGTCAAGAATGTAATAGCCCAGGTGCGAAGCCTTTACCCGGAATACACTGTCTTCGTTTGATGTAAATGCGAAGCTGCCGTTCTGGTCCGAAACCAGACCTTTTCCATTGATGATGATATGCGAAAAAGGCAGGGGTTCCTGTGTTCCCTTTTCTAGTATCCGGCCCGAAAGTACGTGCATTGCAGGCTTTCTCTTTTTTTGCTCCGGATAAATCACAAACACATCGCCCTGCTGCTCAAAAGCCAGGGGCAGCCCTTCAAGAAGTTTTGTGATGGCTTCTTCCGGCGAAGCAAAGTCAGACCGAAGGCTTACTTTGTATTTTGACAGCTTACGGTCGTCGAACGACATGGGAATGTTGTAGGCATCGCGCAAGCCGGTCAGCACCTTGTTCAACGGCAGGTCAACGGCATCAACGGAAACTGTTTGTGCATGCAAAACGGCGTTTGCTGTCAGCAGGATAATTAAAGCGATAAGAATTTTGCCCGCACTCATTTGGTTTTCTTGATCATCAGGTTCCGGCAAAGCCATTTGCACAGCATGCAAAAAAAATCAGCAGCATCCGCAACAAATCATTGACGTTGAGTAACTAATCAGTCTCAAATATAAAACTTATGATACTTCTAAAATTCAAAAAATGAATTCCGCTAAATCCCCTCACGGGAGGGGTGCAGGGGTGGGTCCATTTAAAAATATTATTCATTTTTTGAATTTCTACTGATAAAGATTGAATTCAAATTTACTTCAAAAATGCATCCTGATTCTTCAACAGGAAACATCAGTTTTTATTGCGGTGAGCCGGAAAAACGCAAACCGTACCGAAAACAGCCACCATTTAATTTTCACTTATCCGGTAGTGCTTGTCCGTCACCTTGTCAAAAGTAAGGTTAAAAGTCTTACAAAGTAAACCC
>JAJRWG010000225.1 GCA_024276895.1 Bacteroidota bacterium | reverse complement strand
TGTTCGGCAATTGCTTCCCTGGTTAGCAAACGGCCCGGGTTTGAAATAAAATACAAAAGCAGGTCATACTCTTTTCGGGTCAGTTTGAGTTTTGTTTCATGAACAAAAACCTCCCTGTTTTCCGGGAGCATTTTAATTTCAGAAAAAACAATTTCCTTTTTACCGTTATTTTTTTTTCTCCGCCAGACGGCTTTTACCCGGGCATTGAGTTCCGTGAGGTGGAAGGGCTTGGTCAGGTAATCGTCGGCGCCAAGGTCAAGCCCGCTCACTCTGTCATCCAGCGAGTCGCGGGCCGAAACAATGATGACCCCGGCTTCCGGGTTTTCTTCTTTGATAACGGGCATTAAATCCAGGCCACTCCCGTCGGGCAAGGTAATGTCAAGGACAATGACATCATAAGTATAAAGGCCTATCTTTTCCGATGCCACGCGAAAACTGCCTGCCCCTTCGCAAACATTATTTTCCCGCTTCAGATAGTCTGTCATGACCTCCAGTAAATACAACTCGTCTTCAATAATCAATATTTTCATACCTACAGCAAACAGCCCCCAAAGTTACGGGAAGAAATCTAAAGAAAATCTCAAATCTGATGAATTTTGCTATTCGGTATCTGTGATGCTGTCTCAGCCCGGTCGGAGCACAGATTAACCGAAAGATTACTGGCTGTCATCATTGGCGGGGGTGAATGTAGCAATATTTATTCTTCGCTTAAAAGATTGCTGGCCTCCGGGAATTTCTGCAACTTAGGCGGCAGCAATTAATTCCCGCCCGTTGTCAACTGTTTGCCGGTACTGATGATGAGTTTTCCTGTCGGTGTGATTTCAAGGGAACTTACACCCTGGTTACGATCGAGTGTCACCTCGGTTTCTATTCGAACCCTCGACCAGTTTTTGACCGGTGAGTTTTGCCCGGTATTCCAGATGGTACTGTCACTCCATATTCCGATGGCAACGGAGTTGAACGGAATTGGCGCACTGGATGCTTCACGCGAACTGTTTCTCTGAAAAGTGCCATGGGAAAGCCCGGCCCGGTCGGTTGCCATACCATCCTGCCTGTTGAACTGGTAGTAGTGAATAAGGTGAGGCAGGGAAGCGGGAACAACGGTTCGGTACATCAGTTCGCGTATCTGGGCCTGGGTCAGTGAAGTGTCGTAAACACAAACCTCGTCAATCAGTCCCTTGAAATTTCGGGTGGTGTAGCTGGGATCGCCACCGATGTTAAGGTCAACGTCAAAGGTTTTTTCCGATTTGGCGCTGGTGTGGACTGACGGTTCACCGTTCATGTAAATAGTGGCTTTGTCGGGTTCGATGACCAGGGCCACGTGTGTCCACACGCTATCGGGCACTGTGAGGCCGGAGTTCCATCCGTAGTTTCCGCTGTTCCAGTGATGCCTGAGTTCGTTATTGTACCCGAAGTTAAGCCCTGCCGCTCCCACCGAGCCACCCCTGCTGAAGACGATGGAAGCCCAATCGTTTTGGTCACCTTCCCGCTTTATCCATGCGGTGTAGGTCAGGTGGTTGGTGGTGATGCCCAGACTCGGCGTCGTTACATAATCGTAAGCACCGCCTGCGATACTCAGCGCATTTCCGGGAACGCTATCCGCATCGCATTCCGAAACAACGGTTACCAGATTCGTTTTTGTCCTCGCATCCGAATTGCTGCCGGCATCGGTAACCGTCAGGCTGACAGAATAATTTCCGTCGGCCCCATAAACCACCCTGGGGTTGGGCACCGTTGTTGAGCTGACGTAAGCAGCACCGGGAAAAGACCACTGCCAGACAGCACCCGCTTGCACAAGAGTTGAATGATCGTGAAAGTAAACCGTGTCCCTGGAACAGGACATCGTATCCCTGCCAGCCACAAAATCAGCAGTAACCGTTGACGTTTCGTACAGGCCCGACTTGTACACACTGTGGTTGGTCCCGTTCAGGATGCTGTTGTTGTAGGTATCAAGCACAAGCGTTCGCGAATAGGTTGTCGCCGGCAGGCCGGCACCAAACAAAAGCCAGTTGGACATCACGTTGTTTTTGTAGTAAACTGTCCGGCGTGTACCCAGGTAAATGCCACCGTCTGTTCCCTTCTGGTGGGCGATGTTCACGATCCACTCCCCATCAAGGTCGGTTGTGGTGATGTTTGTCCATGAGCTGCCGCCATCAGTTGTTTTGTAAACTTTGTAACCGTCCATCAGCCACGAACTCCAGGCATAGCGCGGTGTACGGGCAAGGTAAATGATGTCCGGGTTTTTGTCATCAATCTCAAAATCGTAAGGGATGAAATCTTTTCCGTTCAGATCGGTTGACGAAGGAGTGATATCCGTCCAGCTACTGCCGCCATCCGTTGAACGGTAGATTTTTTTCGTGACATAGGTGTCGGTATAAGTAGCAACGACAATGACACCGGAATTTGAAGGGGCAACCTTCAGCCTGCCGGCAGGAACACCGAAATCGTGCAGCACGGTGTAAGTAACTCCTCCATCCTTAGAAAACCGCAATTCGTTGTTCACGCCCGAGAAAATAAACTTACTGTAGTCGGGATGAAACTCAAGGTTACTGGTTTTGTTGGGTTTGATGGCGTATGAAAAACCAGCGATGGAGACGGTCCTGTCGCCGGACAGGCGTTTGCGGCCACCATCATTGTAAACAATACGGTCATCGAAGGGGTTAACCTGCCCCCTTGTGTTATCGCCACCCTGGATACAAACCCAGTCGTTGATGTACACGTTTTCGTCCTTGAGCATGGTTCCGTTGTGATAGGTTCCACCGAGCATCACCTCGCTGTTCGAAAAACCAGCACCGAAACCCCAGAAATCCGAACCACTGATGCCGAACATCCGCCGGCTCACATTCTGGCAACCGTCAGTAGAATAAAAAACACCACCATCGCACGCGATCCAGATATCGCTGCCGTAAATTTTAATATCATGGATATCGGCGTGAATGTAATTGGGTTTGTAGGGGTGACTCCACTTTGCCGGACAAACGAAATCCACCCCGGCATTGGCAGAATACCACATATTGACCCCGGCTACGTAAAGCGAGTCGGCGTTGGTGGGTGACACCGCAAAAGCAAGGTCGTAGTAGAACTGACCACCATCGTCGCTGCCGTCATCCTGCCAGCCCATCAGGTTTTTATTGGTCAGCGCGTCGGGCACCCCAGCGGGTTGCGTGCCGCAACACTGAAACGTCCAGCTTTCGCCTGCGTCGTAGCTGACGTAAACCCCGTAAAGACCTGAACCTCCGTTGGCTTTTCCCGTTGCCAGGGCGTACACTCTTTCCGGGTCGGCAGGCGTAACGGCAAGTTCAACCCGCTTGTTTTCGGCTGGCTGGCCTTCCAGTGAAGGCGCAGGCCATCCGTTGGTCTTTTTCACCCAGCTTGATCCGCCGTCGGTAGATTTGTAAAATTCCGTAGTATCGCTGATCATCCTTACCGTGTACATGGTGTCGCTTTGGGTTGGGTGAAACTCAATCTCCTTAAACCCTCCGGACATGAGTTTTGTCCAGTTGCTGCCACCGTCTGAGGTCTGGTACAGACCGGCATCGGAAGCTGCCCAAAGCACACTGCTGTTGGAAGGGTGCATCACAATTTCCCTGAACCGTCCGTGCGGCTCAGCCCGGAAAGCCGGATCGCCGATCTGGTTAAAAGTCTGACCGCCATCGGTGGTTTTGTACATCTTTTCGCTGGCGCCGAAATAGAGAATGTTTTCGTTAGAGAAATCAATTTCAAGCGCGTAAACCCTGTTAAAATCATAGTTCAGCGTCAGCAACGACCAGTTAAGACCCTTGTCGGTTGACTTCCACAATCCGGAGGTTGCCGTTCCGGCATACAAAACATCCGTATTCGACAAGGACTGTTCAACGGTGTACACATGCGCTGCGCCCGGTGCATAACTACGGCTGGCGGCATCCTTGTCGAAATCGAAAGGGCCGATGCATGTCCATGAGGCAGCACCGGTTACACTTGCTGCTTTTTCACGTCGCAATTTGTATTCCTCTTTCAATTGTTGTGCTTTTTGCCCGGAGATAAAACCAAACCGGTCACCATAAGGATCCTGCGACAGATCGTGCAACAGCCTTTTATAGTATTGTGTGTGCGTATTTTTTTCAACCTGGTGTTGGCGGTAGTAAGCATCGTGGAGGTCGATCATTTTACCGTAATCTGGTTGGGCACTGTACATCTCACGAACCCATTCCGGCAGCTTTGTATCGGATGGATCGGCGTATTTCATTTCCGGCAGCGCGATGCCCCGGCTGCTAAAAACCAGCAAACCGGAAACAAGAACCGTGTACAGGTAAACATTCTTCATAACTTTTGCATATAAGTTATTTATGCGAATCAAGGGCTGTATTCGCAAAACAGTTTGTAATCAATATATTAAGTAGCAAACCTTTCCAAAGTTCCGAACTTTGGAGAAGTTAATGGTCTAATTCACATAGCTTAAACCCAACCCTTGATTCGCATTATTCGATAACAATAACAATGTGCAAAGATGCCTAAATCTCAGAAACATAAATCTGTTCTGAAAACACAGGCTAAATTTTATTTTGATGTGCTGCAACCCCTTTATTCCGATTTAAATACATAATCTCTTTGGGCACCTTTGTGGCTTCTTTGAGCAACTTTGTGTAACAGCTATTGCACAAAGAGCCACAAAGAAGACTCAAAGTTTCACGAAGAAAAACAGATGTTATGATCGAAGATAAAATATCAAAAAAGATTATTGG
>JAJRWG010000224.1 GCA_024276895.1 Bacteroidota bacterium | reverse complement strand
GGTCGAGGATCAGTCCGTTGGGTTTGTGGATGCCTGCATTAAGCATGAGTTTGGGGGTGTTTCCCGGCAGGTAAAGGCGCGAAAAACGAAAAGTTTCCCTGTGGCTTGCCGAAAGGTTTTCTTCAAGCTGCGGCAGCAGAAACTCCTTGCCGCTTTCCACCACCTTTTTGATGGCAGCCTCCATCCGGGCGGCCAGCACGAATTCCACGGCTCCCGAATCCTCAACAAGCATGCGGGCATCTTTGATGCCGAAAAAGTCAAGCAGCTCCCCGGCCAGTTTCCGGATGGAATTCCCGAAAAGTGCGCCTACTTTGCTGTGGATTTCGATTTGGTGGCCGCCACCGTTCTTCAGTTCAATGGTCACGCGGCAGTCGGACTTGATTCCCTGCCCGTGATTTCCTGCAATTCCAATTGTTTCCATGCCTTGAGTGTGTTAAAAAAAGCTTCACAAATGTAAGGTGAGTTTTCCATCGGGCGATATTTTTTTGCAAAAAAAGACGCGAAATGGCTATTTTTGTCTGCCGGCTCCGGAAACGGGAACTTTCTCTCTACTTGCAAATCATTAAAACCGGGGCCGGTATTTTGATGTTTCACGAAAAAATATATCCTTACTTTCTGGTTTTCATCCAGTTTACCTGCCTGATCTACATTGCTTCCACAGGCCCCCTGCTGGCCAGAGGGGTGAATGGAATGCTCATCGAAAGCGCGGGTATTTTTCTGGCCATCCTGGCCATTTTCACCATGCAGCCCGGTAATTTCAACCTCACTCCGCGGGTAAAGAAAGAGGGAAAACTGGTTACCACGGGACCGTACAGGCTGATCCGGCATCCCATGTACCTCGCACAGATCATCGCCGTGCTTCCGCTGGTTGTGGACTATTTCGACTGGTGCCGGCTGGCAGCCATCGTGATTTTAACCATTGACCTGCTGGTGAAAATCGTTTACGAAGAAAAACAGCTTCGCAGGCATTTTCCAGGCTACGCGGACTATGCACGGAAGACGAAAAAGCTGCTCCCCGGATTGTACTGAAAGTCCCCGGGAAACATTCCGCCGGCCAACAGCCGGGTAAGCTTTCAAGCAAGGCGAAGTGCAATTTTGTCAGGTCTGCAATTTCGACACCCCTTTGCAGTCACTTTTTCCTGTGGCATACCATTTGATAAAAGCAAAACCAAATTTGAGGAATCATGCAACTGAAGGAAGTGAAATCGCATCAGCAAATGCTGGGTATGCTCCGGGACGGTAAAAAGAACTACGTCCTGCTGTACAAAAAAGGCTCCGAAGCCAGCGACTGCAGTTACCAAAGCATTGCAAAAGCAGTGGAAGGCCTCGGGGATATTGAAGTGTTGGCTGCCGATGTGTCGGTGGTGCGCGACATCCATCCGAAATACGCCGTTACTTCGGCACCCTCGCTGATGATTTTTGAAGGTAAGCAATTCATCAAAACCGAGAAGGGCTGCAGCGATGTGGATTACTACAAATCCCTGTTTGAAAGCACGCTCTTCACGGCAAAGTCGGCCAACGGCGAAAAACCGCAGAAAAGGGTGACGGTTTACTCCACACCTACCTGCTCGTGGTGTAACACCCTGAAAAAGCATCTTGACAAGTACGGTATCCGTTACACCGATATCGATGTTTCGAAAGACCAGAAGGCGGCCGAAGCCATGGTGAAAAAAAGCGGACAACAGGGGGTTCCCCAAACGGACATCAACGGGCAGATCATCGTGGGTTTTGACAAAACAAGGATCAATTCCCTGCTGGGGATTCAGTGAGTGAATGAGTAAATGAGAAGTAAAAAATAATCATCAAAAAATAGAAAAAATGAAATAATTACAGCCATTGAACGAGAATGTCCTGCTGGACGTGACCGAAGACAAAGACGTGCAAAAAACATCCACGGGTATCATCATTCCCGATACGGCCAAAGAAAAACCGCAATATGCCGATGTCGTGGCCATTGGAAACATCGAGAACCCGGGCATTGCCGTTGGCGATACGGTGGTTCACAAGAAGTTTTCAGGGACGGAGTTTGAGTTTGGAGACAAGAAATACCTGATTGTACCTTACGCCGACCTGTTGGCAAAGATAGTTGAGACAGAGGAGATTTAGGATAGAGTTGAGGGAGCATTTGTGAATGATTCCGTAAAAGCGACCTGATTGTCGGGTCGCTTTTTTAAATTTTAAAAGTTTCGTGTGGTATGGCGTCCTTTGTGCGGTGGCCTGAAAATTTGCGGTGTCAGGGAGTTGCCGTGGGGGGCTTGCAGGAAGGGCAGCGGGAAGTTTCGGTTCAAATTTTCTTGATTCTTTTGCTTACTTTTCTGATCAAGCAGAAAAGTAAGGCGTAGCGAAACAGGGTAAACCGCTAAAAGAGTCCGGAAGTTCTGATCGCTACGCAACAAATTCCTGTTTTTGGTAAAAGAGACAATCAAAAAATGAGAAGTTTAATCATCACAGGGAAAAAGATCATCTGAAACTCCGGTAACCGGCCTTTTAATTGTTTTTATCAAATTGGAGATAAAAGAATAGGCGTTCTGCATCCTGCGTTGCTTATTTTACCGCTCTTCGCCGCCACCCTGTCCCGGAACAAATTCGTAAGCGCCCAGATCGGGGCTTGCCGTTCTGGAGTTTCCGAGGATGTCGAACGGAACCTGGGCGCCGATGTCCGGGCTGCCGTAATCGACAGCGGGAGAGAGGCTGTCCAGGCGGTAATCGTTCAGGGTGTAATCCAGAAAGAGGGGGTCTTCATTCTTCAGGATGCTTTGAAACAGGTTTTCATCCGAGAGCTTCCGGGTGGTTTTCATGATGCCGAAGTCAAAGAAATAAACCGAATCGGCGCCCCCATCCATGTCGGTGTCAAACTCGTCCCAGTTGTAGCCGTAAACGATGCTGTTTCCCATGTAAAAATTCAGGGGGATGGGTACGGCTTGTTCCAGGGTGTCCAGAAAATAGTTGTTCAGGAACAGGGCAGGGGTGTTGCGGATGCCTCCCGACCAGAAATTGGCGATGGTGGTGTGTTTGAAGTCAAAATTCCCGCCACCGGTAATTGCCATGCAATATCCGCCGCAATTGGCCAGCACCGTGTTTTTCCCTTCCGCGTTGAAGGCACGGGTGAACAGGCCGATACCCGTCATGTTTTCGATGATCACGTTTTCCAGAACCACTTTGTTTTCCGTGGCCCGTAAAAACGATTCGGCCTGTATGCCGATGAATCCGTTTTTGATCAGGGTGTTTTTGATGATGTGGTCTTCGCCGGGACGGCCTTCCATCAGCCAGATACGGTCCCACTGCCCGGGAACATCTTCGTAAAAGTCTTCCAGCCTGTCGCCCTGGAAAATGACCGGGTTGTCCGGGTTGTCTCCACCCGCGTTGAGTACGCCGTCGGCGTAAGCCCACAGTCCGGAACCCTTGTGAAAGTGCACCCGCACGCCCTCTTCGATAATGAGTTTTCCGTAAGAATTGATGACGGCGTAACCGTAAATAACGTAAGGTTTGTCGTTGACCCAGGTTACCGTTTCCAGGCTGTCGGCAACAATTTTGTAGGGCGGGAAGCCCGGGGTGTGCGTATCGGCAAGGATGTAATGGGCATCCTGTCCCCAGGCCACCAGTTGTACGCTTTGTTCGTTGCCGTTGGTGAGGAAATGAATCCGGTCTTCCACGATCAGCGGGTTGTTCTGGTTGTTGGGGTCGATGGTCACCCGCAGAAAAATATAGAGGCTGTCGCCGCCGTTGATTTCCACATCACTGAACCGGTAGCCGGGTTCACCGTCCACATTGATGCGGAAAACCGAGTTGTTTCCCTGTTCCAGTGTGATGCTTGAAATCCGCACACGGCTTTCCGAAGGGTTGTAAACCATCAGCCTGTGGGTGGCCGATCCCAGCGAGGTGAAAACGGTATCGAAAATCACCGAATCGTTGGAGAAGT
>JAJRWG010000223.1 GCA_024276895.1 Bacteroidota bacterium | reverse complement strand
GCCGATGGCAATTACCAGCACGATCTTCAGTCGCTCATCCAGCCCGAAATGTTTTCTTGTTTCGTAGTGGTTCACCGTTCTGACGATGCAACCGCCCATCCCCTTTTCTACAGCTCCCAACAAAATGGTCTGTGCAGCAATTCCCGCGTCAATATCCGCCTGTTCATTCAGTCCGGTGTCCAGCAGCATGAGGATGTATGCCGGCGGACGTTCATCCCCGGCAGGTCCCGGCCAGTCTTTCAGGTACCAGGCCCATTTCAATTGCCGGAACAGAAAGTCAGTGTCTTCTTTTTCCGTTAAAAGCAGGTACTTAAGTGGCTGTCTGTTTTTGGATGAAGGGGTGTTGCGCGCCAAGTCAACAAACGATTTCAGTGTTTCTTCCGAAACTTTTTTTTCAGCCTGAAATTTCCGGTAACTCCTGTTTTTCAAGATAAGGTCTTTAAGCATAGGGCTTCGAGTCAGTTAAATTTTTGAATGAAGATCCAAACTAAACGAGCCGCAAATTAAATGTTTTTCACATTGAAGACCCTGTTTAGTTTTTCGGTGGCGTCCTCCCAGCTATAATTTTTCCGCACAAAAGCAAAACCATTTTCCGCAATTTTCCTGTGCAAATCTTTGTCTTCCAAAAGACGGACAATGCGATCGGCCAACTCTCCGGCATCTTTTCCGATCAGAATTTCCGTTCCGGCGCGGGCCAGCAGAGCATCGTTGGCAAGGGGAGTCGTGATGGCCGGTATTTTCATTGACATGGCTTCGAGCAGTTTGTTCTGCAAACCCGTGCCAATACGCATGGGCGCGATAAAAATGCGGGTGCCGGCATAGGCATCGCGTATGTCTTCAACCCAGCCGCTGACGCTGATATTTTTGTTTTTCAAGGCGGTCACCCTCCGGTCGGGACTGGCACCGGCAATGGTGAGTTTCGCTCCCGGTCTGTGCTGCCAGACAAGGGGCAGGATTTCCCTGGCCAAAAATTCGGCGGCATCAACATTGGGCGGGTAGGCCATGTTGCCCGTAAACAGCAAATCATACTTTTTCCCGTCGTTTCGCGGGCTGAAATAATCGTGGTCAACGCCATTGGGAATTACATGGATTTGCTCGCGACCCGGGTGCGGGATAAGGTTTCTGTCAGGATAGGAAATGATGGTTTTGTGGTCAAACAGTCCGAAGGCTTTTTTCTCGTAAGCCAACAGCCGTTTGTACTCCATTCGCATAAAAGGCCGCAGGTAAAAAGGCGATTTGCCAAGCCGCCGCTTCATGCCGTAAGAAAATACATCCTGGTAATCAAGCGTTTTCGGCCCGCGCAGATGCTTGACGTATTCCACTGTACGTACCAACTGGCAATAAATATGGCCGGGACGGTACTCGTCAATCAGTTGTTTCACCTTGCGGGCTGCCGTGCGGTTGTAGAAATAGCCACATTGAAATGGCAGGCCCAGGAAAAAAGCCCGCAACATATTCCACACCCGGCCATGCCAGGGCAGATCAAGGAAATTGATGGAGCGGCAGTACGGCTGCAGGGCACGGAAAGCCTTTTGCTTATCAAGTTTATGATTGGGATTCAGCGCGCAGAGGATGATTTCATTTTTTTTTGACAACTCTTTGATTTGGTGAAACGCACGCAACTTATCGCCTTTTTCGAGCGGGTAGGGCACGCGGGAAAGCAAAACAAAGATCCTCATCCGTTTGGTGTTGGTTTGTGCTGCAAAAGTCACAAAATCTCCTGATAAAAGGAAATCAAAGTCTGTATTATTTTTTTGCTGTTGTGTTTTTCAAGGATGAGTTTTCGGGCATTTTCACCGATTTCTTTGCGCAACTTCTGATTCTTATACAGCATTTCGGCAGCCTCGCAAAATTCTTCCGCCGTATCGGCAATTAAAATATCCCTGCCGTGGGTGCAAGCGATTCCTTCAGCACCGATGCTTGTGGAGATCACCGCCCTGCCCAGGGCCATACTTTCGATGATCTTGATTCGGATACCGCTGCCTGAAAACAAAGGTGCAATGCTGATGGCTTTGGAGAGGATGAATTCCTGCGCATCGGGCACCTCTCCCACCACTTGCACATTCGGCTGCCGCAACTCGCTCAGCCAGCCGGGCATCATCCGTCCTGCCAGGTACAGTTTCAATTCAGGCAGCTGTTTGTTGATCAGCGGCCATGCCCTGTTGATAAACCAACGGATGCCTTCTTCGTTAGGAACCCAGTTCATGGAGCCGATATGGAACAAGGCATTCTCGGCGGCAGTGCTTTCTACGGAAAGTATTTTTTCGGGATGAATACCGAAAGAGACCGGCTGCACCGGCTTGCCCGGGTCTTGTTTAAAGAAATCCGCATCGGTTTCGCTGATGGGGACAATGCCGTCATAAGCTGACAGGACAGTGGTTTCGTAGTTTTTCAACGTCCGCACCAGGTGGTTGAGGTAAGCTTTCTTTAAAGGATTCCGGGTGGTTTCGGCAATGCGTTTCCAAATCAGGTGCTCGATGTTGTGGGCACGTAAAACGATTTTGGCGGAGGAGTGTTTTCTGATGGTTTCGATATAAGGCGACATATACAGGGTTTCGATCTGCACAATGTCGAAGTCTCTCCCGTGCAAAACCTCCGCAAGCTTTCGCCGGAAATCAGCAGAAATAAAACGCTCGACGTGGTACGACCTGCCGGTAAACAAATTGGCAAAGGCCGGAAGGGGTTTGACAGACAAGTCGATTTCCACCAGTTCGATGCCTGTTTTTGCTTTGTATTCCGCCGGGATCTTTTCAGGATCAATGGCGTACTTATTGGTGTTGACAGCCAACACCTTCACCTGATGGCCGGCCTCAATCAAGCCACCGATCAGCATGTTCATGGCAATGGGGCCACCTTCGCCGGGAGGCCAGGGCGACTTATTGCAAATGAACAAAACTTTTAAGGGTGCAGGCATTTTTGAATGATGATTGGTGATTTGTGATTAGTGATTGGTGATTAGTCTCGCCTGAGGCGAGATGAATCTTGAATCTTGAATTTTGGATTTTGTGTTTTGGATTTT
>JAJRWG010000222.1 GCA_024276895.1 Bacteroidota bacterium | reverse complement strand
TCCCCAAATAAAAGGTCTATAGCAATCCTGACATCTTTCCTGTGTCCGGGTTTTAGCCCGGTATGCATTGAACAAGTAATGTTGTAAAGATAATATCTATTAAGCTCTTAACCATTACACAATTATGGAAATGATTTACATATTTTCGGAGAAATTCATTTTACAAGGCATTGAGTGAAGTTCTTTCTACCCAAGCTAATTTTCAGGATTTTATTTTGGCCACACCATTTTCACTTGCTCTGGCAAAAACATTCATATTTGCAAACAGTGCATCTGCCTGTATCCGGCATTTACGATCAGGTCTTAATAAGTGTTAAAAACCGACTGCCGGTTTGTTTGCAACCGGGTTGCATGCTTTTCTGCTTAATTTTGCAGCCTGATTTATTCACAAAAAAGAAAAGACATGAAACCCATAAAAATCGTTTTATTCCTGGCAGTGCTGTTTGCGGCGCAATCAATAACGGCACAGCAGGGGCAGAAGTATTATTTCAGCAAAACCATCAAAGGGTCTTTTGATGAAGTTACCGCCAAAACAAAGGCGGTGCTAAAGGATGAAGGCTTCGGTGTCATCACCGAAATTGACATGGATGCCAAGCTGAAAGAGAAACTGCCGGATGTAGACCTGAAACCCTACAAAATTCTTGGTGTTTGCAATCCGGGATTTGCCTGGAAAACCATCCAGATTGAAGAGAACATCGGTCTGTTCCTGCCCTGCAAGGTGCTTGTGAAAGACCTGGGTAACGGACAGGTGGAAGTAGTGATGGTAAAACCATCCGCCCTGATGGGCACCCTGGGCAACAAAGAATTGGACGAGATAGCCGCCAAAGTTGAGGCAAAATTTAAAACCGCACTCGAAAATCTTTAGCAATACAGTTTTAACAATTAAAATTTAATCAGCCATGAAATATTATTTTCAAAAAACGCTTACAGGCCTTAGTTTCGATGAAGCCATCGAAAAAGTAACGGAAGAACTCAAAAAAGAAGGTTTCGGCATACTGACCGAAATTGATGTACAGGCAACCCTGAAGAAAAAGCTGGATGTCGATTTCAGAAATTACAGAATACTGGGTGCCTGTAATCCCCCGTTTGCTTACAAGGCATTGCAGGAGGAAGAAAACATCGGCACCATGCTGCCCTGCAATGTGATTGTACAACAACGCTCCGAAGACGAAGTGGCCATTGCCGCTGTTGACCCGGTTGCTTCCATGATGGCTGTTGAGAACAGCGGTCTGGGTAGTGTCGCCAACGAAATCAGGGCAAAACTGCAAAAGGTTATCAACAGCCTTTAAGCGGTTTTTTAAATCAGGCTTTTCCAAAGTTTGGAACTTTGGAAAAGCCCTTGACCTTTTTCCTGAAAATCAACCACCGGATTATCTCTTTCCTGCTTGTCATTCCGCCCTGTCAGTAGTAGATACAGGACGGTGATGCAAGCAGTAATTAGTTCGGCTTTGCGATGAAATATTTTAACGCGAACTACGTTCTCTGTCTCAATACCAAAGTTAAAAAAGGCAAAATGGGAAGAGCTTATAAAGAAAGCAAAAAAATATGTCATGATTTTAATTTTCAGGCAACCTTCAAAGAAAAATCCGGTCTTGTTGTGCAAGGACATAAACACTAAAATTCTGTAAACTTTTTAAAAAATAATGTAAAGTTCAGCGATGGGAAATTTGTTGCTTTGCAAGCCGAAAAAATAACAAAAAAAGGAAATATAAAAAACAGCAATAACATAAACCAGAATTATTAATTAAGTAAAATCAAAAACAATAAAAAAATGAAAAGTTTAATGAAAATTTCAATGATTGCAGCGATTACTTTGGCATTTACCCTTACATCCTGCAACAAAGCAAATGATGCCACAGCACCTAATCTGACCAAAGAAGTCGTTGGCACTTATGCAGGTACACTGACAACAAACAACCTGAAAGGTACCAGCCCTGCAACTGCCGATATCACTTCGGTAAACGATTACACCATCGAGGTTCACTGCTACGGCGAGGACATCGACACCACATTCATGCTTGAGCTATACGACGATGGCGACATGATGCGGGTTTGCTTTACCGACGAAGACTTCTACAACGAGTATGGCCATAATATGTCGGAAGATCACCATATGATGGGTGGCAGTGGCAGCTGGACCAACTGGAGCCAGCACATGAGCAAGGAACATGGCGAAAATGACCAGCATTACGGTTATTTCGACATGAATGATGGCCGTTTCGATTACACTTTTAAGATCGAAACCGGCGGCACTACCTACACCCAGGAGTTTTCCGGTTCCAGGGAATAAATTAAAATTGCTTTTGTTTGACAGGCGTTCCGGTGATTGCACCGGGACGCCTGTTTTTTTTGAACAAAAAAGGGAACCGGAAGTATTGACAGCTTCCGGTTCCCGTGGTAAATTGGTTATTGAATTGATAAGAAGTCTCCTACTCGCCCACAAGGCTTTCGGCAAGCCCTTCGGCCCAGTCAATCAGCAGTTTTTTGCCTTCCGCTGTCAGTTCAAGGTCGTTGTTTCTGGCGACGGACTTTGGCGGTGGCATCTTTTCTTCTTCAATCTTAGTGACAATTTTGGCGAGCTTGCCAACCAGTTTATGGGTTTTAAGTTTCGGCGACTTCTTATAATTCCACCTTGCTTTTGCAAAAATATTGCCCTGTTTGCCGTGGCATGGCAGGCAGGACTTATCCAGGACGGCCTTCACATCATCAGGTACAGAAAACTTTGACGTTTCCTGGGGTGAGGTTTGACCGGGAACTGTCGTCCCCTCGGCTTTGGTTGTAAAACTTAGGAGCCCTGCGAACAGAAGAGTTCCTAAGATCGTGAACATTATATTCCTCATGGCATCTGGAGTTTAGTTACTATTCTTCGTGATTTTCAAGTATTGACAGGCGAATATACAAATTATGCAGTTTCCTGCTTCATCGCCGGGCTGCATCCGTCAACCAGCGTCAGGCCCTTAGCTTACAAAGAGTCGATCACGTTTCTCAGCTTTTCCCTGATCGCGAGAGCAATGCCTGCAAGGGTCTCATTCTCGACAGCCAGCATAGAAGCAATCGGGTCAACGGAAGCCACTTCAACGGTTTCTTCATCCAGTTGCCTGACGATGACATTGCAAGGCAACATTGTCCCTATCCTAACTTCCTGTTGCAGTGCCTGGTAGGCAAACGGTGGATTGCAGGCACCCAAAATAATGTACTTGCTGTAATCAACATCCAGTTTCTCCTTCAGTTTTTCCTGAATATCGATTTCTGTCAGAACACCAAACCCTTCATGTGTCAGTACTTCTTTTGTCCGTGCAACGATTTCATCGAAATCGCCGGTAATCTGTGTTTCAAGATAATACTTCATTTTATTATGATTTTAATGGTTAGTAATCTGAGTGTTCATCAGGTTTATTTATTTCTCAGCCTCAGGGCATTCGACAAAACGGACACCGAGCTGAAGCTCATGGCCGCGGCCGCGATGATGGGACTTAACAGTATGCCGAAAATCGGGAAGAGTATGCCGGCGGCGACCGGAACACCAAGGGCATTGTAAACAAAAGCAAAAAACAGGTTTTGTTTGATGTTGCGCATGACTTTGATGCTCAGGTCGCGGGCCCTGACAATACCGGTCAGGTCACCTTTTACCAGAGTTATTTCCGCACTTTGCATGGCAATATCCGTTCCGGTGCCCATGGCAATGCCCACGTTGGCCTGTTCCAGTGCCGGAGCATCGTTGATGCCGTCACCTGCCATGGCCACGATGTGCCCCTCAGCCTGCAATTTCTTCACCTTGTTGTATTTGTCCTCGGGCAGGCAGTCGGCTTCGTAGCCATCCAGACCAAGTTCTTCTGCAACTGCCTTGGCCGTGTAGCGGTTGTCGCCGGTGAGCATGTGTACATGAATTCCCATTTTTTGCAAAGCCTTCACAGCTTTGGCCGATGTTTCCTTGATGGCATCAGCAATGCTGACGATGCCTTCCACCTTTTTGCCGACAACCAGGTACATGACGGTCTGGCCACTTGATTGCCATTCTTCGACAAGTTTTTCATTTTCATCAGAAAGATCGGCTTTGAAGTCTTCCACCAAACGATGGTTTCCCAGGCCAAAGGCCGTATCGCGGTAAACCGCACGGACGCCCTTCCCGGTAACTGATTCAAAATCCTTTACCTTGAATATTTCCACACCCTTTTCTTTGGCACCTTTTACAATGGCATCGGCAATGGGGTGCTCACTATTGGCATCCACCGAGGCAGCATAGCTGAGCACCTCTTCATCACTCAGCTTACCAAAGGATAGGTAAGCCTTCAAACTGGGCTTACCCTCGGTAAGCGTACCTGTTTTATCAATGATGAGTGTATCAACTTTATTCATTTCTTCGATAGCGCTGGCGTCTTTAACCAGTACCCCCGATTGTGCCATGCGGCCGGTACCGACCATGATCGACATGGGCGTAGCCAGTCCAAGGGCACAGGGGCATGCAATGATCAGGACAGAAACGGCATTGACGAAGGCAAAAACCAGGGCGGGCTCAGGCCCGACGAAGTACCAAATGACGAAGGTAATCAAAGAAATCAGGATAACGATCTGAACAAAGTATTTGGCCACTACGTCAGCAAGTTTCTGAATGGGAGCCCGCGACCGGCTGGCTTCGTTCACCATTTCGATGATCTGGGAAAGCAGCGTATCGGAACCCACTTTCTCGGCCTTCATCTCAAAGACGGTTTTACCATTGATGGTTCCTCCCGTCAATTTATCGTTTACCATTTTTTCAGCCGGAACGGGTTCGCCGGTAATCATACTCTCATCAACAATGGCAGTACCAGAGGTCAGCACGCCGTCAACAGGGATTTTTTCACCGGGCTTTACCCTGAGGGTCTCTCCTACTTTAACTTCTTCCAGCGGCACTTCAACTTCCTCTCCGTTGCGCAGCACACGTGCCACCGGGGGAACCAGGTTCAGCAAGGATTTGATCGCAGAACTTGTTTTGCTGTGCGCCCTGAGTTCGAGCACCTGCCCCAACAACACCAGGGTCAGAATTACTGCAGCAGCTTCAAAATAAAGGTGAACATTGCCATTTTCATCCATGAACTCGGCAGGGAAAAACCGCGGGAAAAGCAGTCCGAAGACACTGAAAAGGTAAGCGGCACCCACACCGATGGAGATGAGTGTCCACATATTGGGTGACCATCGCCTGATGGAGTTCCAACCTCTCACAAAGAAATCCCAGCTCGCATAAAACAAGACGGGGGTTGCCAGTACAAACTGTATCCATGCCCATACTTTTGGCGGGGCAATAACATCGAGATTCACAGATGAAACATAATCAGACATGGCAATCAGGAAGACCGGAACTGACAGCACCAGTGCAATCCAGAAGCGTTTGAGCATGCTTTTATAGGCCTTTACCTCCTCGCTTTCAACATCTCCGCTTTCGGGGATCAGATCCATGCCACAAATAGGACAACTCCCCGGCTTATCGCGCTTGATCTCAGGGTGCATGGAGCAGGTGTAAATGGTTCCGGAGGAGGGAGCAGCACTGACTTCTTTTACCAGGTGCATGCCGCATACCGGGCAGTCGCCGGGTTCGTGGTAAGCCTTGTTGCCTTCGCAGCGCATGGGGCAATAATAATTTCCCGAGCCTACTGCTGCCATTTCCATTTTGTGGTCATGGTGGTGATGTTCGTGGTGCGCATCATCGTGGTGATGATGCTCATGGTGTCCTTCATCATGGTGATGATGATCGTCACCATTATTTACCGGAACCAATTTCATATTACAAACCGGACAGTTTCCGGGGGCATCGTAAACTTTGTCGCCTTCGCATTTCATGGAGCACTGCCAGGAGTCCGTATGATCTTTGTTCGTTTCACCATTGCTGCAGCATGAGTGGTCAGCTTGTTCATTTTCTTTTCCATGATTGTGCACATGATTTTTGTCTTTTTCTTTCATATCTAAAGTTATTGTCCAGGCGTACCCGGTTTGTTAATATATTGCAATATTAGTACGTTTTAACGAGTTGGTTGTTACAGAATTATGGAAACGATTAACATCTTTTTGGCCGTGTTCTGTTTCTACAGTCAAATCACTTCTTTGATCTCGCCACAGTCAGGCATTCGTGAACCAAAGTAAGGATTCCGGAATTTTTTTTCGGCACTGATCCAATAAGCACCCTTCCCGTCGAAGGCCATCGGGCAAAAGGTAACATAGAGCTTGTCATTTTTCAGATTGAAGCTTTTAATGGTAAAGTAAATAATCCCGGAAAGCTGAGAGAAATAAGAACGTTTACTTTCAATATCCTCGATTTGTTGCATCTCCTTCAGTTTAGCCTCGTACAGGTCCTTCTGATTTTGCCAGGCCAGGCGGCCGTCTCCGTTGAGGCGATGTAAAGGAACCACTTTTACTTTTTTTGCCATCAGGGCAGCAGCCTTGTTGGTTTCTTCCAGCTCGTCATGCGCCAGGGCAGTTTCCAGCTTAATGTATGCTTCAATCACTTCTACCATTCGGTTTTTAACGGCATCACAGGCCGGAAACGGTTGATCCGGAATGCTAATGCCTTTAGACGAGAAGTCGTTTACCAGGCTGCTTTGATTTTTTTCCAGCTCACTGCCAAAGCTGTAGTTGTCGCTACCATTGTCAAAAAAGTTGCCGGTACAGGAAACGACAAAAACAGGAAGGATGAGCAGGATGATGATGTTATATTTCATAGTGTTCAGGTTTTTAATAAAATGCTATTCTTTGCTCTTCGCATCCATGTTATAAAAGTATGCCACCGACGCACCGGTCAGCCAGGCAAGTACAAAGGTTACAATCAGTCCGGTAAGGGTTTCCCACCAGGAGATGTCCATGCGGATAACGGATGTTGTATCGAGTCCGTGAAAAATGCTGTTGAAGAAAAATACCGTTCCATTGGTACCAGCTATCAGCATGATCAAAACGCAACCGATGTACAAAAGCACGCCGGTAATTCCGAAAGCCATTCCAAGTTTCTTAACATTTAAAGTTTTCATGATGCTTTGGTTTTAAAGGTTTAATTAAAAACAGTTTGTGCGATTTGTTCTTGTTTTTCATAACAGGCCTCTTATTTTCTGATAATCGCCCGGTTGTCTTTATCGTACGAAAGCCAGTTCAATCCGATAAGTAATTTATTCCGGGTGCCAATGAGGTGCATCTGGTGAACAAATGACCAGCAGAGCCATTCCGGAAACCCGGAAAGAAGCAGATTGCTCAGAAGAGCAACCGCTTTTTTCTTTCCGTTGGTTGCCAGTAAACCCCTTTTCTTCAAAAAAAGGGTTGGTAATTTAGTGGTGATCAAGGCCAGAACGCCCGGTATAAAAAACATTTGACTGGTTTAAGTTTAAATGGAATGAATTCCTTCCTCGTCAGTACGTATTTTATAAACATTGTCCACAGGCGATACAATGATCATCCCATCGCCAGAATAACCGGTCCTGCCAGATTCACGGATCAGCCTGATGACCTTTTTGACTGATTCACGCTCAACAAGTATTTCCAATTTGACAACACGGTAAGCCTCAGCGAAAGGGTATTTGTTGCTGATGTGTTGTTTTTCGTGGTCACAATACTGGCCGGTGCCCTCGCAGTCAACCATTGTCATACAGCAAAAGCCGTTTCCACTTAAGGCCTTGTAAACCTCATCTACTTTTCGGTGCCTGACATAGGCTTTGATTAGTTTCATGGCGATTTAATTTTAAAAGGTGAATAAATATTAATTGGCAGCCTGTAAAAACTCCACAATTTTAGTGATTTGCTCTGATGTCATGTTTGCCCGCATTTCCATGTGCAGGCCAATGGTTTCCCATTCAACATCGGTGTACGACGGTGGTGACGGGATGTTGTGACACCTGATACAGTTTTGTGCCCACAATTCGGCACCTGATTTTTGCGCGGCTATTTCGCGCTGTGTCGTGCAGCCGGTGGTCAAGATTCCCAATGACACAAACGAGAAGGCCAGCAAACCCATAATAATTAATTTTTTCATTTTATTCTGATTTTATGTTAATTCATTAATAACATTTAGTTACCATTTTTCATGTAAGGGCGCTTAGAATCCGATTGCCCAGTGCACAAAAAGCGTGTTTGATTTTTGGTTCCCCGCTCCTTCCGGTGCATCGTGTCCCCCTTCGGTGTTAATAAAGCTGTAATTGACTTTGATCACCTGCCTCCAGGTAATCCAGTAATTCAATCCGAAGGACAGTTCATTGGTTTCGGCTTCCCACAGGGAACCTTCGGGCGTACTCAGTTGTGAGTACCTGGCAATGAGTTCCAGGTTTTTCAGGAATTTGCTCTCAAGCATGGAGGGCCGGTAGCTAATTTGTCCGTAGTAAGCACTGCTCAGATTATTAAAGGTGTAGGAATCGGGCAGCGTGTCACGCTCTTCCTCCCCGGCAGTGTAAAAAGCATCGGAAACCTGGGAATGATTGTACTGGGCTTTGATGTCCAGCACACCCTTTAAGGCACTGATCTGCTGGACGTATGAGAAATCGAGTGCCCACAGGAACGAGGTTACATCTTCATAAACCGAGCCTTTGTCGCCGGGTTTACCCGTGAAAAAAGAAGCCCCTATTTCCATTGAGTTGTTGTGGAGGGGGAAGAAACCCACCCGTCCACCGACAGCCTTATTGATGTTGTTGTCGATGTAATTTTCGAAATTCAGCATGCCCGCTTCGTCCGGCTCCACACTACCATCTTTCAGTGTGGGACCGTTGGTCATGTAAAGCGAGTAGTTGATGGTGGTTCCGCCAATGGGTGCAGATCCCCGCAATTCAACGCCAATACCCGATGAGGGGGCAATCCCGTCGTGGCCAAAGCCAAGCGGTTTCGATGAAAGCCTGTTAATCCATGAAGGGTGCAAACGCTCCATGAAAGTACCAAAAGGAAGCAGAAACTTACCTGCACGTACCATGAGGTATTTGTTAAGCACATACATCAGGTTGGCATATTCCAAGCCGATCTCCAACTGGTTCTTTTCTAACACAAACTCCAGTTCCGCTTCAAAAAAGAAACGGTCACCCTGTTTAAACATAAAAATAGGTGCAAATGCGGACCCCACATAGCTGACATCTGTCCCGTCAGCATTGTTCAGGTAATTCAGTCCGGCAAAGCCGTAACCCCTTACCATGAATTGTGTCTTACCCGGTTTCGATTCCTGGGCCATCATGTTTCCACCCAGCAGCAAGACTGCAAGCAAAAGCAATAAAACTTTCTTCATAATCATTGATTTTTAAAGGTTATTATTTTGAAAAAGTGCGTATATAATTCACGAGTTGCCAACGCTGTTCTTCGGTAAGCAGGTCTTTGTAAGAAGCCATGGGAGCCCTGCCGTTGGTAATTTTCCAGAACATGGCACCATCCGATTCGTTTTTAACCCTCTCGGACCTGAAACTGGCCGGCCTGGGATTAAGTGCCATACCTGCAACACCGTCACCTTTGCCCGTGTCACCGTGGCAGATGGCGCATTGCTGATTGTACAGCTTCTTTCCGGCTTTAATGGCATCCGCATTTCCTTTAAAGGGGTTGGTGATGAGGTCGGCTTCCTTGGGCGCCTTCCATTCGCCTTTTTCCTGTGAAGTTGCCTGAATGGTAACGGCTGAAAAAATGAATACCGCTACCGCTAAGATGTAATTCTTTGATCTGTTACGCATAATAATTGAATTTATTGATTAATAATTAATTTAACTGTTTTCTTTTTTATTCATTTTCCCGGGCCAAAAGCGATTTGACCACCGTCACATAAATCTTCTTGTCCATACCGTTCAGTTGAAGACCCTGAAAAACATCATCAATGTCAAGCTGAAAAGTCAGGCTTAACAAGCATGCATTGGCGGTTCCCTGGACAATGTGCACCAGCCGCCCCTTGCCCATAACATCCTTGTCTCTGGGGTACATGGTACCCTCAATCTGGAAATCGATGGGCGGGTGGCCTGTTGTATTGATGTAGTCAATGCCAAGCTTACCCTCAAAGCGGAAGTAATCTTCCTGCACATTGTTCAACTCCTCCCTGATCATGTCGTTATCCGTGTACAGGTCCGAGATCTTCTGTTTCATCACTACCTTCCCGGATTCATAATCCAGCAGAACGAGTAGTTCTTTTGAGCCAATTTCGATGGGTTCGCCATCTATTTGGCCTCTGATGATCAGTTGACCTTTCGATGTCCAGTAAATATCTTCCTGTTGTGCAAATGCAACTGGAATATTCAGCCCGGCAAAAATCAGTGATACGAGGGTGTATTTAATGAATTGTCTAAAGTATCTGCAGGTAGTTTTCATGTTGTTGTTGGGTTTTTGAACCGGGCGTTCCACGCAAAGGGCATGTCAAACGCGACAATCCGGGTTTAATTATTCAAAGCCTTAAACTGCATAATGAAATGAAGCCAGGTTAACCTGTTGTCGCATTGGAAAACCAATATCCCTCAAAACCTGCTTGAAGGCCTCAAGATCGAAGATGCCGGGCCTGAATTCCACATAGAGGTTTTCAGCTTCGAGGCAAATGCTGACGATGCCCTTTAACTTCATCAATTGTTCAAGTTGCGCCCTGTAGGCTTTCTGTTTACGTTGGGTGAGTATCCCATCGGTGCTTATTATCTCAAGTCTGAATGTATTTTTCATTGTTCCGAGTATTAAAAATTAATATTTCAATCTGCCGTTATCGCGAACAGCGCTGTAAATGAGCCAGAAGAACAAGCCGAAAAACAACAGGGCCAAAGCCCAGCCAAATTCCATACCTAATCCTGTGTTCTCTAAATCTGTCATGGCAACTGTGCGAATAAGTTACTGAACCGTTTGTCATGCCGGTGCCGGTTTTTCATCGCAATCGGCAATGTCCTTAATTTGACAATGGTCGCAAGCATCATTGTCGGCAGAACCATTCTCATCCGGATGGCAGGACAGTCCCTCTGATCCGGAACCTTTGTCAAGCACCAGCCTCATCCACATGGCGGTCACCAGGAACGCCGTGATGACCAGGGCAACGATCAAAAGTTTTAACCACATCATGACATTGATCTTTATGTATTGCGCAATTTAATTATCCACAGCATTTCGGCGGTTTACCGCCAAATTCCTTGTTGTTGTCTTCACCAATCTTTCTGATGAACTTATTTAAGAGCCCCTGTACCCTGGCGTCATGCACAAAGGGAAATCCTGCCCGCACCAAGGCATCTTTGACCAGGTCAGACGAAAGTAACTGCTGGTAATACTCAACCCTGACGTAATCTTCTTCAACATTAAGCATTGTGATTCCGTTCAGGCCGGTCAGCTCGTACAGGATATGTTTTATTTCATTCTGATTTAGTGTGCGTTCGGGCATAAACTTTTCGATTGAAGTTAAAGTGTCCATTTTTTCGTTCTTTAAGTTTCGTTATAACAGGTTTAACAGAATTGCTAAAGTGTGCGCTTAAAAGCCGGGCACACAAGGACCTGCCCATTTATCAAGGCAGTGGTCCCCCGCGGGATGTAAGCGTTGAGCCCGCGCAACATTAGTGCGCTACAACAAAAGGACTGTATGAAAGAAATGGATCTATATTTTTCCGCTCCGGGACAAAACACGTAAAGGTTACCGGCTTGTGTTACCTGGGCTGGCTCCGTTTCTGCCAGGGTGTTGGTCCAAAGGTTAAACACATCGGTTTCAGCAATATCGATTTGCTGAATGAGGGGTAGTGCGTAATCGGCTTTGAGCACAATGTATTCATTATCACTGTGGCAACAGTTTCCGTCCATCTTGCCATCACAGCAGTGATCTACCGCAGCATCCAGCGTTACCGAAACAAGCATGGAATTACAATAATGCCTTGAAATCACAAAGCCCATTGTTGACAGGGTCAGCAATGAGGCAACAATGATATATCCGATCTTTTTCAGCATTTTATGCCAATTTCATCTACAAAAGTAAACATTTTCAAACTAAAATGTATTACAAAATCATTGAAAAGAGTTATATGTTTTTGGTTGTATTAACTTTTATTGGGGCAATGACTGACCCCGGGCAAGGCCACGGGATCAGTTTTACCGCTTAAGCTGAACCGGCAGCTTCGGTTTTAATGGTCATGCCCACTGTGGTCGTCCCCACCCATCTCGTTAAGTGCCATGCCGCATTTCGGGCAGTCTCCCTGCTGATCATAGGTTTTATCACCTTCACATTTCTCGCGGCAGGCATAGGCAGCCGACTTTTCATGGCTATCGCCTTTCATGTGGTCGTGCTGTTCTGTTGCCTGCCGGTTACTGGTACTGCCGCCATCGCAACTGACGATGAACAGACTTCCGGCACCGATGAAAAGTACCGCTACAATTGCTAAAACTAATTTTCTCATTTTACTTTTGTTTAAATTAATAAATGATTTATTTCAAGCATTAAAGACAACGATGCACACGGCAAACAGGCCAAGGGAAGTCTTTATTGCAGTACTATTCTTTTGGTAACCGTTTCATTACCCGTTGTGACTTTAATAAAGTAAAGTCCTTCGGGAAAACCGCCCATATTAATTTTCACTTCGCGCACTACTCCGCCCGGTTTTACATCCAGCAGGCTGCTGCCGGTCAGATTATACACCTCGTAAGCGACAATTCCGGCGTGTTCGCCACTTGTTCTCAGCGTTAACACTCCGTCAGTAAGGGGATTGGGAAACAGGACAAGCTCGTTTTCGCCGAATTCCACATCCTCAAGCCCGGTGGTTTGGTCAACCACCTCGAATTGGAGCATCATGCCCCCGTCCTCGTGTACCAGCATGTGGCAATGGTACATGTAAGGCACGTCGTCATTGGCGAAATCTTCAAATTTTGTGATGAAACGTACGGTTTCCTGGGGCTGGATCAGTATCACATCCTTACGTCCCTGCTCGCTTGCCGGTGGCGGGTTTCCGTCACGGTCCAGAACAAAGAACTGCACATCGTGAATATGAAAAGGATGGGCAATGGCCGACTGGTTGGTGATGCTCCAGATTTCCGTGTCGTTAAGCTGGATGGTGTAATTGATCACGTCCATGTCGAAACTGAGTCCGTTGATCAGAAAATTACCGTTCAACTGGTCAGGCCCCATGACTTCGGGTGAAAAGGTGAGATCCCTGGTGACGTCGGCATCGCCTTCCGGAATAGGGGTCACTTCAACCAGTGCATCGGGAATAGCCGTTACCGGATTCCCGTTGGGGGCACCTACGCTGAAAGCTATAATATTGAAATTGCTTCCATTTAAAGCGTTTGGGTTGTAACCATCGAGGGTCATGCTCTGGTTCATGCCCGGGTAAGTTGCGCCGTAAATGCCATTGGGAAATTCAGCCGCATAACTCATCAACTGAACAGTCTGGCCGTCCATTCCGGTAAAATCAATCAGCAATTCAGCCCTTTCACCGGGTGCCATCTGTAAACGTGTCAAGGCAACGGGTTCGCTCAGCAGTCCGCCGTCGGAACCAATCTGATAAAAAGTAAGGTTGTTGGAAAGTCCGATTTTAAATACCCTTTGGGAGGAGCCGTTCAGCAACCGAAAGCGAACCACCTGTGCCGGAACAGCAAGTACCGGATTAATGGTGGCGTTCACCATTATCACATCGTCAGAATTGGAGGGCGTAACGATCTGTTTGTCCGCATCAAAGTCTTTGGTCTGGATGACCAATGGAAAATCGTCAACACCGTAAGTTCTTGGCAGGTCCAACGCGGCTTCCTCGTCATCGCGAACAATAATCATGCCTGCAATACCTTTTGACACATGCTCGTTGGTTTTCATGTGCAGGTGGGGATGGTACCAGTAGGTTCCGGCTTTGTCCATCACGGTAAATTGCGGGTTCCACGAAGCACCGGGTGCGATGGTGGTGTGCGGCCCCCCGTCGTTGGATGCCGACACGTGCATGCCATGCCAGTGAATGGTCGTGGTGTCATCAATATTGTTGTTGACGGTGATGTCCACAAAGTCGCCTTTTTGCATGATAAGTGTCGGGCCGAGGATATTACCGTTTGCACCCATAGTGGTGGTGTTTATTCCGCTGTAAAACTGATAGGTTCCGTTTTGCAGGTTGAGGTTGAACTCAGTACCCGAAAGCGTGCCGGGAATGAGCAAGGGGTTTTGAGCCGTAAGTGAAATGGCTGTAATTAAAAGTCCTAGTGTAAAAAGTGTTTTTGTTCTCATGTTGTATTAGTTAATTGATTATTCCAGTTTCAAATTAATCCGGATTCACAACCCGTTTCCACAAAGGGCTGTCAGGATTGCAAATCCGGATATTGCTATTTTGTTGTTTAAGGCTTACAATTCCTCTCTTACCTCACCGCAGGTAAGCATGGCACTTCCGAAATAAGGGTTACTGATCTTTTTTTCCAGACTCAGCCAGAAAGCACCCGCGGTGTTGTTTGCCATGGGACAAAATTCGATGTACAGCTTTTTACCTCCCATGTCCACACCCAGTGCTTTGATGGTGTTGATCAGGTCCTCACTGATCTTGCTGAAAACAAGCCTTTGACTTTCGATTTCGTCCAGACCTGCCATTTTCTTCAATTGCATCTTCAGCATTTTCGACGAGTTCATCCATTCCATATGGTGGTCGTTGTCAGTGAGCAGTTTCATGTTTACATCTGCAATGGCTTGTGTCATGGTAGCGGCGGCAGCGGCAGCTTTGGTCGCATCGTCAGTTACAAGGGCATTTTTCATATCGAGGTAACGGTTAACCACATTCCCCAGTTGTTTTTTAAACTCCTTGCTGATGTCTTCTGCTTTCATACTTCTGGTTTGCTCCTCCGGCATATCCATTTTTTCTTCTTTACCGTCATCTCCACCCATGTCCATGCCTGCATGACCACCCATTGACGATTTTCCACCGGCAGGGGTCATCATACTCTGTTTGCTTTGCAACTGGGCCGCGGCGTCAACCTTGAAAACCCCGTTGCTTACAATTTCTTCACCTTCTTTGAGGCCGCTAAGAACCACATAGTAAATGCCTGCATCCTCACCAAGTTCAATCTCGCGATGCTCAAAGACCATTTCTCTATCGGGAACCCTTACGTAAACAATAGCCCGTTTTCCAGTCCACAGGATTGCCGATTTGGGGACAACGACAACATCACCGGAACCGGGGAGCATGGTCTTGAGTATGCCGCTTGCAAACATGCCCGGCTTAAGCAGGCTGCCTCTGTTGTCGAGTTCCGTCCTGACATAGGCAATCCTTTTCTGTTGGTTGACCACCGGATCAATGAATGTCACGGTACTTGTAAACACCTTGCCGGGGATGGATTTTATAGTGAATCTGATTTTATCCCTCATTTTCACCCATGGGATATCGCTTTCATAGGCTTCGAACATCACCCAGACATGACTCAGGTCAATCACCTCAAACAGGGGATCGCCTTCTTTGACGTAATCGCCAATGGCAATGTGCCGCATCATCACCGTTCCGGTGATGGGCGACAAGACATCAAAATAAAAGACCGGCTCGCCTGTGATTTCGATATCGTCTATTTGTTTGTCTGTCAAATCCCAGAGTTTTAGTTTATTTCTGGCAGCGCGATAGAAAGCGGGATTGTTTTCTTTGAATTTCACGGCCTCGAAAAGTTCCTTTTGTGCCGTTACCAGATCAGGTGAATAGATGGATGCCAGCTTTTCACCCGTGCTCACTTCCTGACCGGTAAAGTTCACGTACAGCTTTTCGATCCTGCCGCCAAAACGGGCGGTCAGTTCAGCAATATTCCGCTCGTCGGGTTCAACCTTCCCGGGAAAGTACACTTCTTTGTAAGGCGCTTTTTTCTCAATGATCACCGTTTCCATCTCGGCAATTTTCATGGCCGATTTGGTCATCTTGATTTGAGAGAGCGATAATCCTTCCTCGTCATCGTCACCCGTATCCAGGGGTATCAGGACCATGCCGCAAATGGGGCAGTTTCCCGGTTTATCCTGTTTGATCTGGGGGTGCATACTGCAGGTCCACAAGGTGGACGACTTTTCACCTGCATGATCGTGCTGTTCTGTTGTTTCAGCAGACTCGTTGCTTCCGCTTCCACCGAAGAAGAACCAGCCCAGGAATACGCCGATCACCAAAATGCCGGCCACTTTTCCAATATCTTTCTTTGAAATTTTAATTTTCATAGTTCATTATTTTTGTTCAAAGCACATGCTTTGAGATATTCATTCTTTAGTTACCCAATAAATAATCGATAAATGCAATGGCAGCGTTGTGGTCGGCCCTGGCTTTATCCAGTTCCAATTCGTACTTAAGCACTTTTCGTTCCATGCGCAGCACTTCTTCAAAGTTCTGCCCGTCAGTCGAATATTCGGCCAGCAGGATGTCGAGCGCTTTAGCAGCCAGGTTCAATTGCCGTTTATACAGGTCGATGCGCCGCACACCGTCCTTGTAGTCGCGATATCCCAATTCGAACAAAGTGTTGAGCTGGTTTACCCTGTCTTCTTTTTCATAACCGGCGGCCTGTATCTGGAAAGTAGCCTCCTGCACCATACCATCGTATTTCCTGCGATAAAGCGGGATGGTAATGCCCACCTTGGCCAGCAAGGCATCTTTACCGCTGGTGATATCGTCAGGCACCTGGCCGCTGCTCTTTCCGACATTGATGTAGTCGAGTCCCAGTGTAAAGCTGGGGCCACCCGTCCGCTTGGCCGAAATTTCCTGGTTTTCCCAGGAGAGGATGCGGTGTTCGATTTGCTTTATGCTGTGGTTGTTGACAGAAATACTGTCAATCAGTTGTGCATAAGTAAAAGCCAGGGCTTCCGACCACAAGATGTCGGGAACAATCACGGCATCCTGGGGATCCACATTGAGCAGGTTGTTAAACTGAACTTCCATCTGGTATTTGCTGTCCTGCAGAAAAGCCAGTTGGTTCTCCAGATCGGCAATTTCCATCTCTACCCTCAGTTCATCCACCGCCGAAACCTTGCCGGCTTCCAGTTTGATAAGCGCCAGTTGTTTAAAGGTAAAAAGGATGTCCAGATTTTCTCTTGTGATGTCGATGCCTTTCTGGATAAAGTACAGCCTGTAATAGGCCGATTTCACATCGTAGAACAGTTTCGAGCGGGCGTCTTCAAACACTTCAAGTTTTGAGTTGGCCAGTTCAACAACGGCATCTTCGGCTGTTCTGAGTTTTCCGAACCAGGGGAAAGTTTGCGAGGCAGAAATGATAAATTTCTGCGGGCCCACACGAGTTTCTACAGGCGAAATAAAATAGCCGAAGGCAAAGTTCAGGTCGGGAACAGTACCCACTTGCGGGGCTCTTTCCACTACCGAAAGGTAATCTTTGAACTTAGCCTTCAGACCCGGGTTGTTTTCAGCCGCCGTTCTCAGGTAATTGTCAAGCATCTGCTGGCCGAAAGTGTTTCCACTTGTCAGCAGCAAACCTAAAACAAGCCCGATGAATATTCTTAGGATTTTCATTTTACTTTTTTCTTTTTAATTGACGTTTTAATTTGCCTTCCTGCCACATGCTGTACAGGGTCGGGACAATGAACATGGTCATTACCTGGATGATCATACCACCAAAGGATGGAATAGCCATCGGAACCATAATATCGGAACCTTTACCGGTTGATGTGAGAATAGGTATTAGTGCGATTACTGCAACTGCCGCTGTCATCATAGCGGGCCTGACCCTTTTGCTGCCTGCATGCAGTACGGCCTCACGGATTTGTTCTATTGTTTTGGGTTTTTCCTTCTCAAATGTTTGCTTGATGTAAGTTCCCATGATCACGCCATCGTCCGTAGCAATCCCAAACAAGGCGATAAAGCCCACCCAGACGGCCACACTCAGGTTAATGGTGTGCATCTGGAAAAGCTCGTGAATATTCATGCCGGCCACATCAAAATTCAGGAACCATTCCTGACCGTAAAGCCAGATCATGATAAATCCACCGGAAAAGGCCACAAAAATCCCTGAAAAAACCATCAGCGTAGTGGGAACATTTCCGAACTGGAAATACAGGATCAGGAAGATGACCAGCAGCGACAAGGGCATTACAATGGCCAGCCGCTTGGTAGCCCTGATCTGGTCTTCGTAGTTGCCGGTAAACTTGTAGTTGACTCCCGGAGGTATCACAAACTCGCCGGAAGCGATCTTTGCCTCGATGAAGCGCTGTGCTTCTTCAACCACATCAACTTCTGCGTAGCCGATTTTTTTGTCGAAGATAACATAACCGTTCAGGAAGGTATCCTCACTTTTGATGACCTGCGGGCCACGCCGGTAAGTAATGTCAGCCAGTTCGATCAGGGGAACCTGCACGCCCGAAGGGGTAGGGATAAGGATATTGCCTACATCCGCTGGTGAATCCCTGAACTCGCGGGCGTAGCGCACCCTGATGGGGAAACGTTCGCGCCCCTCGACAGTGGTGGACAATTTAATACCACCAATGGCAACCTCAATGTAATTCTGAATATCTTTCATGGTAAGCCCGTAACGTGCGATCGCCTTGCGGTCCACATCGAATTCCAGATAGGGCTTGCCCACAATCCGGTCGGCAAATACCGAAGCACTCTCAATACTCGGCACCTGTTGGAGGATTCTTTCCAGATCAAGTCCCACCTTTTCGATGGTTTCCAGGTCGGGCCCGAACACCTTGATGCCAATGGGGGCACGCATGCCGGTTGACAGCATGATCAGGCGGGTTTGTATGGGCTGTAACTTAGGTGCCGATGTCATACCGGGCACTTTGGCAGCTTTGATAATTTCCTTCCAGATGTCGTCGGGCGAATTGATGTGCTCGCGCCACTGGCGGAAATATTCGCCGTGTTTTCTGTCTTCGATCAGGTCCTCCCTTTTGATCAGGCGGAATTCGTCTTCTCCGAATTTATAGGTGCTGCCATCTTTTAAAACAAATGCATCGTTTTTGTCTACCTTAAAACGAATTCTGTGTCCTTCTTCGTTTACCATAAACTCAGGTTTGTAGTTGATGGTATTTTCAAACATGGAGATCGGAGCAGGGTCAAGTGCCGATTTTACACGGCCCCATTTACCGACCACCGATTCCACTTCGGGAATGGCACCCACTTTCTGGTCAACAATCCGGATGACTTCCATATTCTCTTCAACGCCCGAGTGCGACATGGTGGTGGGCATCAGCAGGTAAGAACCTTCGTCGAGTGCGGGCATGAACTCTTTTCCCGCCCCCGGCAGTTTTTCACTCATGGTACGCCATCCGCTGGTTTGTCGAAGATCTAATCCTACTTTGTTAAACCCGTCTGCCACAAAGCCAAAAACTGTATTAAAGCCCAGCCACGAAGTAACCCCAAAAAGGATGACCAGCATGGGTATGAGCAGAAAAGTCCATTTGTTTCTCAGGCACCACTTAAGGACGGAAGCATAGAAATGAACCACCGTCATCAAAGCACCAAGCACAACGGCAATCAATCCGGCAACAAAAAGAAAGTTGACCAGCATGCTGTTCCGGGCACCCAAAGGCATCCATGCCTGTGTTAGGAAGTAGATTACGATGATCAGCGTAATGATAATATTGATGATATTTACATATTTCCGTTTGCTTTCAGGCCAGAGGTATTCGAGCAGATTATTCAATCCGTAAAAAACGAGCGAAAGCGCCAGCAGGTTCTCCCAGTAAATGGCGAGTCCGATACCCAGGGCGATGAGTGAGCCGTTCCAGATGCGCTTGAAGTGCTTTTTGTCGAAATTGATATTGAACAAAACATGCGCCAGGGCGGGGATGATAACCAGGCCGATTACAAACGAAGACAGCAGTGCAAATGTTTTGGTAAATGCCAGCGGCTTGAAAAGTTTTCCTTCGGAAGCCTGCATGGCGAATACCGGCAAAAAGCTGACGATGGTTGTTGCCAGCGCGGTGATAATGGCCGAAGCTACTTCGATGGTAGCCTCGTAAATAACTGTCAGGAGTTTTTTGCCACGAATCCCCTTGTTCTCGGGAAACTCCAGATGTCGGATGATGTTTTCCGTGAACACGATGCCCACGTCCATCATCACCCCGATGGCAATGGCAATACCTGATAGGGCTACAATATTCGCATCAACACCAAACTGCCGCATGGCGATAAAAGTCATCAAAACCCCGATGGGCAACAGGCTGGATATGAGGATGGATGCACGAAGGTTAAGCACCAGGACAATCACTACAATAATGCTGATGAGAATTTCGTGCTCCAGGCCTTCTTCCAGTGTGCCGAGGGTTTCCTTGATCAAACCCGAACGGTCGTAAAAAGGCACGATGGTCACTTTGGAGACCGTACCGTCAGGGAGTGTTTTGCTGGGTAGTCCGGGGGAGATGTCTGCAATCATTTTTTTGACATTGTTGATGACCTCGAGCGGGTTGTCACCATAACGCGAAACCACCACGGCGCCTGTAGCATCGGCGCCTCCTTTGTCCAGTCCGCCCCTTCTTGTCTCCGGGCCGAAATTCACCACGGCCACGTCTTTCACACGGATGGGAGTATTGTCGTTTACGGCAACTACGGCTTCTTCAAGGTCTTCCAGGTTTTGGATGTAACCAAGCCCCCTGACGATGTATTCGGCTCTGTTGTACTCCATGGTACGGGCACCCACATCAAGGTTACTTTTTTTCACGGCATCCATGATCTGAGCCACCGTTACGTTGGCGGCTTTCATGGCATCCGGGTCGATGTCCACCTGGTATTCTTTCACAAAACCACCAATGGCCGCTACTTCGGAAACACCGCTGGCCGAGGTCAGGGCATAGCCCACATAGAAATCCTGGATGGTCCGCAACTCTTGCGGGTCCCAGCCGCCGTTTGGCTCGCCGGTTTCAGGGTTTCGCCCCTCGAGGGTGTACCAGAACACCTGACCGAGCGCCGTAGCATCAGGGCCGAGTGCGGGTTGCACGCCTGTTGGCAGTGTACCCGAAGGCAGAGAGTTCAGTTTCTCGAGTATCCGTGTGCGGCTCCAGTAGAATTCGATGTCATCTTCAAAGATGATGTAAATGGTCGAAAGTCCGAAAATGGAACTACTCCGGATGGTTTTTACCCCTGGTACACCAAGCATGGCCACCGTCAGCGGATAGGTGATCTGGTCCTCCACATCCTGGGGCGAACGTCCCATCCATTCGGTAAAAACAATTTGCTGGTTTTAACCAATGTCGGGGATGGCATCCACCGGAACAGGGTCTCTCGGTATCCAGCTACTGTCCCAGCTAAATGGTGCAGTTGAAATTCCCCAGACAACAAACCCTATTACAATCATGCTTGTTACCAGCTTATTTTCAAGGAAATATTTGATTATCTTGTTTAACATTATTATTAATTTTAAGGTCTGTTAATATCTGTTGCATACATTTACACTGTTTGTACCGTCAGTACTTTGACGATAACGGGGACAACCCGGTTCGTGGTAAAATGGCATTTGGCAGATTTATTGAACTTGTCAGTCATATTGATTCGGTTAATTTTAAAAAATACAAAGGAACTGCTTAAGAATGAAAAGGATTAACATTATTCTGGAAAAGAGTTACAAGGTATTTTGATCCTTCAAAGCACAAAATCCGTGGCTTACTTTAGTAAAAGTTGGAATTTGTAAACTTTATGGAAAATGATTTGCATGAAAAAAAAGCAAACTTACACAATATCCTTCTTTTTTTCATCAAATTCTTTTTTCTTTATTTCTCCGCGTGCATACCGCTCTTTCAAAATATCGAGAGCTGTTTTACCTGCGGGCGGCTGCGTATCCTGGTTTTTACTTACCAACCGGATGACCAGCCAGATAATCACCACCAGGGTGAAGAATACGAGGATCCAGAAGAATCCCATTCCCCAGCCCATTCCGCTAAAATCATGCATGGCAATGCTCCTTTCTTTGTTTTTTAATGTTCATGTTCTTCTGCTGATGAGTGCATCTCCAGGTAATGCCCCTGCGGCCCGATGCCTTCAATGTGCGTAAGCTGAGCCCCAAAATGGCTGGCATTACTGATCGACCAGGCTGAAAATGCAAGGACAACAAAAACAAGTGCTTCGGCCCACAATACCCTTTTCAGGAAAAACTGACTAAGCACTTTTAAAACAAGTGCAGCCAGACTTGAGTAAAGTGTCAGGTCGGCATATTTTTCATGTTGTTCCAACAGCCAGGCCGGTATTGCCGACAGTTCAACCGTATGGGGGTGGACAAAACGGGTGGCCACCACAGCACCGATAAAACCAAACAAGACAAACAACAGGGTAGCCCAACTGAGTGGTTCTTTCATAACGAAAAATCCGGCAAACTGGCTCAGTGCAGCCAGCAGAAGCAGCACAATCGGAAAATGAACAACCAGCGGGTGCAGGGTTGGAAAGTCTTCCAGCGCTGCTTTTTCCATCATGGTTTCGTGGTGTTCCTGCATGGCTTCGTCATGTACATGTGCATCTTCTCCGGCCATTCCCGGATGTGCAGTTTGTTCATTTACAGCCTCATGTTGAGCACTATCGCCGGGTTTTTTATCCGGATGCTCATGGGCCTGTGCGGTGCCTGCCAAAAAAATGACAGTCAGCAGGAGTAGCAATAATTTAAAGTTAATTGTTTTTTTCATTTTTGAGTATTATTAGTATTCTTAACAGAGATTCGTTCTTAATCGTTACCTGAAAAGCAATGGTTTAGGTTTTTTTCTGTGCGCGTTGCGATGAAAAGAACAGCAAAAAACCCGAGAGTACCGCCAGCAAGGCAAACACGGAAAATGTCCGCAACAATAAGTTGCCAAAGTTATCTCTTTTTTGGTAATCCATGGTATGAAACATCCATAAAAAGTCAAATACCCGCCAGTCGCGATGCCTTATTTTTTGAAAGCTACCTTGCTGAGCTGC
>JAJRWG010000221.1 GCA_024276895.1 Bacteroidota bacterium | reverse complement strand
TGGCGGCAACACAAAATTCATCCTTGTTTTACGCGATCCGGTAGCAAGGGCAATTTCGGCTTATCGCTATTTCTGCAAGGTGTTGCGTGAGGAAAGACCCCCTGAAAAGGCATTGCAGTACCAACCGCAGGCTGTGCTCACGTATTCGAGAGACAACAACGATTTTACGTACATTGAACACGGTTTTTACTTCAGGCAATTAAAGGTTTTTGAAAAGTATTTTTCACTGGAGCACCTCCTGATCCTGGATTTTGACCAACTGAGGGTCAACCCTTCGGAAGCAGTGAAAAGAACATTTCAATTTCTTGATGTTGATGAAAACTTCCAACCCCGTTTCGGGGAAAAAAATGTGACCGGAAAAACACGTTTTCCCGGCCTTCAGAAAGCCATCTACAAATCATCGCCCTTGAAAAGGCTGGTCATCCGGCTGCTGGAACCTGTTTTCAATCAGGAAAAAAGACTGGCATTGAAACAAAAAATGTCGGAGTTGAACACCTCGAAGGCCAAAGACGATTTGCTGATCGATCCCAAAGTCAAAGCATTTTTATTCGAAAGCCTGCAACCCGACATGCTGGACCTGAAAGCCCGCTACAAACTGGATTTTGTTGATGACTGGCTTGCCCGCCATGCTTTAAACAAGCCATGAAGATCGTTGAAATCATTCAGAGCCTGGCCAGTGCCGGTGCCGAACGCGTTGTGGTTGACTTGTCAAACCGGCTTGTGCAGCTCGGCCACGAACTTGTTGTGGTGTCGCTCTTCCCCGTCAGGGAGAATTACAAACTGCCAAAAGAACTGGACAGTCGCGTAAGGCTTGTCAGCCTCAACAAAAAGCTGGGATTCGATCTGAAAATCTTCCCCGTCCTATACCGTACCCTGAAGCGCGAAAAGGCCGACATTGTCCACACCCACGAGTACTCGCTCAATTACTTGTTGCCCCTGCTGCCCCTTTTTAAAAAGGAGAGATTCTTTCACACCGTCCACAACGATGCTTTCAGGGAAACCCAAAATCCGTACATCCGCAGCTTGCGGAAGCGGTTTTACGCGGCGAAAAAAATCATACCTGTGACCATTTCCGACAACTCGCACGAAAGTTTTACGAAGGCATACGGCATTGAGGCGGTGGAGATTATCAACGGTACAAGGGAAATCAAACCCACGGCGGATTTTGAAAAAGTCAGGGAAGAGATTTTGCAGTTGCGCCAAAAATACGATTACGTTTTCGTGAACATCGCCAGGGTTGCACGGCAAAAGAACCAGCGACTGCTGGTGGAAGTCTTCAAAAAACTGAACGAAACGGGCCTGAAGGCCTGCGTCCTGGTCATCGGCGAACACCGGCACAAAGACCAGTACGACTGGATCATGGAAAACAAGCCGGAAAACGTCATGCTGCCCGGCGAAAAAGCTAATGCCACCGACTACCTTTTTGCCGCCGATGCCTTTGTGCTTTCGTCTTTGTGGGAAGGCATGCCCATCACACTGATCGAGGCTTTTTGCGCTGGCTGCATCCCCGTCAGCACACCTGCCGGCGGGGTGGAAAACATGATTACGGACGGCGAAAACGGCTTTTTAAGCAAGGACTTTACACCCGATACCCTGCTGGGAAAAATCATCGCGTTTACGCAACTTGACGAGGGGGAAAAACAACGGATGCAGGACAACTGCCGGGAAAGCTACCGCGAAAAATACTCCATCGAAACCTGCGCGGGAAAGTACCACTGGTTGTTCGGCAGGCTAGAGGGAAAGGGTGATTAACTTTGCGCAATTGTCAGGAACATGCAATTCGTTTTCAACAGGCTAAGACTTCAAAAAAAGAAATGGATTTTTTTGTTTTCATCCACATCGAAAAAGCAGCCGGGTCAACCCTTCACAACCTGATTAAGTACCACATTCCCAATTACTTTGTTTTGTATCCCTGGTGGTACTGGTCCAACGAAAAAGGGGCTTTTGTTACGGCCGAAGAGTTGCGCCTCATCAAAAGACTTTACCCCTTCCTCAAGGGTGTGGGGGGACATACCGTCCGCACCTACGCCGGTTACGAAAAAGCGGTTAAAGGAAAGATCAATTATTTTACGTTTCTGCGCGAGCCCGTCAAACGCTACCTCTCGCATTTTTACTACCAGAACAACAAAATGGGCTTCCGGCGTTCGCTGGACGATTTTCTGGGCGAGCCCCGTTTCAACAATTACATGACGGTGCGTCTGGCAGGAAGTGAAGACGTGGAAAAGGCCAAAACTGTTCTGAAAGAAAAGTTCCGTTTTGTGGGACTGACGGAACATTTTAACGAGTCGCTGCTGCTGCTGGTGAACCGGGTTTTCGGGGACAAATTCATCCCTTACTACCAAAGCTTTAACGTAACCCGTGAGCGCCACGTCAGTTTCGACGAGCTGACGGCAGGCCAAAAGGAAAAAGTCCTTGCCAACAACCGGCTTGACCTGGAGCTTTTCCGTTTCGCGAAAGAGGAGGTGTATCCCGCGCAAATCGAAAACTGTTCTTTCGACCTGGAACAACGTCTCCGGGAATTTGAATCCGCGAATGCAACCTACAAATACAATCCCCTGCGATTTAAATCCACTTACCTGCTGCGCGGCCTCAGCAGGTACCTTGTTGAACCCCTTGCCCACAAACTGACATGAAACCCGCGAAACGAAAATCCGGTACCAAAAAGCTTAAAGTCCTGTTCATCGCTCCTTTCCCCAAACTTCGCTACAAAGGGGGCATCAACTACATTGCCGAACAGATCAGGGACGGACAAAAGTTTTTCGACCGCAAAGGGGTGGAACTGATCTTTTTCAACAGTGAGCATTTTCAGCGTTCCGACAAAACCGTCCGAAAAATACGATTCATCAATTTTGCCGTTTCCGCCGGACTGATCTTTAAAATACTTGCGGCACTTTCCAAAGAAAAACCGGACATCCTTTACATGAACACCTCGGCACACCTGGGCTTGCTGAAGGACATGACCATCCTCAAATTCATCAGGCCGTTTTTTAAAGGAAAGATCATCGTCCACATCCACTTTGCCGAGTTTCAGAAGGTTTTTATCGACAACCGGCACATCAGAAATTTTATTCTGAAGGTCTTCCGGAAAACCGTTGACCGCATCGTGGTGCTCTCGCGTGTTTTCAAAAACGAACTGGTCTCCAGCGGTATCAAGGCCGATAAGATCAGCCTGTTGAACAATTTCCACGATTACAGCGGGATTAAAACCCTGCCTGAAAAAAAAGACAAAAAACTCCACCTCATTTTCCTGGGTTCCATCGACAAGCGAAAAGGGATTATCGATTTGCTGGAAGTGATGAAATCGCTCAACAACCGGAACGTTCACCTGCACCTTTGCGGAGGGTTGAAAGATCACTCCATCGAACGGGAATTCAGGCAATTGCTTGAGGAGCTGGGCGAAAAAGTCACTTTTCATGGCTACACCAGCGGCAGGGCCAAAAAGAAACTGCTGCTGGAAAGCGATGTGCTGGTGCTGCCCTCCTTTGCCGAGGGTTTGCCCATCGTGATCCTGGAAGCTTTCGCCACCGGCAACGCCGTTATTGCCACCGACGTGGGGGCCATCCCCGAAATTGTTTCGCCCGACAACGGGCTGCTGTTCAAACCCGGCGACAGGCAGGCACTGGAACGACTGATCACCGACCTTCAGAAAAACAGAGAAAGGATTCACAAATTGCAGGAAAACAACCTGCAGGCGGCAGCCATGTACGCCAAAAAACTGTTTTTCCAAAACCTTGCCGACATCATCAAAGCCGAATCCCTATGAGCGGTCTTGTTTTTCTGATCGGCTCTCCCCGTTCGGGAACCACCCTGCTGGGAGAACAAATCCTGATGAAGCACCCCGGGGTGAAGTACATCGGCGAGATCAACCACATCTGGAAATATTCCAATGTTTACCGCAGGGACGAAGAACTGGGTACTGCACAGCTTAACCGTTTCAACAGGAAAAAAATCCGGGCTTACTTCGACAGTTTGCTACGGGAGAACCCGGGAAAGCTCATCGTGGAAAAAACACCCACCAACTGCCTGCGTATCCCATTCATCAACGCGCTTTTTCCCGATGCCCACTACATTTTTATTTACCGCAACGGCTACGACACGGCCATGAGCCTGTACCGCGAATGGAGCAACACCGGCAAAGATGCCATCGACAGCGCCGAACTGCGTAAAAGCAGCCTGGCCAAAAGGCTTGCCGTTACCGTAAAGCAGCAGTTGAGCCTGAACAAAAGAATTTACGACCTGATCGACCTGTACGAATCGCCCTACTATTTTTACCGGATGTTCCTGTTTTTGATGCGCAACGTTTTTCCTTCGAAGACCCCGCTCTGGGGCCCGCGTATCCCGGAACTTTCAAAAATTGCCAAAACCAACCAGCTTACGGACACCTGCGCCATCCAGTGGCAGTACTGCATGGAGAAAGTGCTGGCCGATGAAGCCCTCATCCCCGAAGGGCATAAAATCACCGTCCGTTACGAAAACATCATCCGAAACCCGGAAAAGGAAGTGGGGAAGATCATGGCTTTTTTGGGCGAAGAAAAAAACGCCGACCTGAAAAAAATGACGGCTTCCATCGTGAACAGGGGACCGTCCGTTCCGGCAAGGGATAAATTCAGCAGCAGCGCGCAGCAACTGATCGACCGTACCAACGCCAAAATGGGTTACCGCAGCCGATGAAAAAAGAACGTTTACTGGTGGTTACCGAAGTTTTCCACCCCGAAGATTTTCTGATCAACGACCTGGTGGCCGAGTGGTGCAAGCGGGGCTTTGCCGTGGAGGTGCTCACCCGTAACCCGTCCTACCCTTTCGGGCGGGTTTACCAAGGCTACAAAAACCGGCTTTACCAAAAGGACAGGGTGGGGCAAGCCCTTGTGCACCGCATTCATTTTATCCCGGGTTACCGCGAAAGTACGGCCGTCAAAATCCTCAATTACCTGTGGAATGCCCTGCTGGCATCGGTGGTGGCCGTTTTCATCGGCAGGCGGTTCGACAAGGTGTTCATCTACCAGACCGGCCCGCTTACCTTTGCACTGCCCGGTGTTCTGGCCGGCAAACTGTACGGAAAAGCGGTTACCATCTGGACACAGGACATCTGGCCTGACAGTGTTTTTGCTTACGGCATCAGGGAGTCGAAATTCAAACGCTTTTTACTGGATGCCTTCGTGGGGTTTGTTTACCGCAACTGCACCAACGTTTTGGTTACGGCCCGGGGTTTCATCCCCAAGATCAAAAAGTACGTTCCCGAAAAAGAAGTGCACCTGCTCCCGCAGTGGTCGCTGGTGGATTATTCGAATTTTAAGACAGGGGACGGTGTGTTCAAAGAACACTTCAATTTTACTTTTGCCGGCAATATCGGCAAGCTGCAAAACCTCGAAAATGTCATCCGCGGTTTCGGGGCAGTTGCCGCAAACAACAACGAAATCCGGCTGAACATTGTCGGCGACGGTTCGAACCTGGAGCAGTTGAAGGCCATCGTCAAAAAGCACGATTACCCCGGCATCGTTTTCTGGGGCAGGCAACCGCTGGAACGCATGCCCGAATTCCTGCTGTCGAGTACCGTGCTCATTATTTCGCTGCAGAACAAGGAAATTTGCGCGCTGACCGTTCCGGCAAAATTCCAGGCTTACCTGGCTGCCGGAAAACCCATTTTGAGCATCATGCCGGGTGAGGTCAGCGACATTGTGGAAGAAAACAAGCTGGGACTGAGCTGCCACCCCGACGACATCGAAGACATTGCCCGCAAGTTTCAGCGTTTTGCAGAAATGACCGAAGCGGAACTGCGAAGTATTTCGGAAAACGTCGGCGGTTTTGCACGGGAGAATTACCATCGGCAAACGCTGATTGAAAAAATTACCGACTGCATCCGGGCTTGCTGAAGTACTAAACTTTTCCAAAGTTCCGAACTTTGGAAAAGTTCGTTAACGAACAGTTGCGACAAATATCTATTTTTGAAAAAATTTTAAAATGAAAGACAAAACTCTTCTCATCACCGGAGGAACGGGTTCATTCGGCAACGCGGTGCTGAACCGTTTTCTGGATACGCCCGTTAAGGAAATCCGCATTTTTTCGCGCGACGAAAAAAAGCAGGACGACATGCGCAAGAAGTACAACAATCCCAAAATCAAGTTTTACCTCGGCGATGTGCGCGACTACCGTTCGGTTGACGATGCCATTCGCGGGGTGGACTACGTTTTCCACGCTGCCGCACTCAAGCAGGTGCCGTCCTGCGAGTTCTTTCCCATCCAGGCGGTAAAAACGAATGTGCTGGGTGCCGAAAACGTGCTGGAAGCAGCCATCGCCAACGAAGTCAAAAGGGTGGTGATCCTGAGTACCGACAAGGCCGTTTACCCCATCAACGCCATGGGCATGTCCAAAGCCCTGATGGAAAAAGTGATGGTGGCCCGCTCGCGCAACCTCGACAGCAGCCAAACCGTACTTTGCGGTACCCGTTACGGCAACGTGATGGCCAGCAGGGGATCGGTCATCCCTCTCTTCGTCAGCCAGATCAAATCCGGGAAGGACATCACCATCACCGATCCGGCCATGACCCGTTTTATGATGACCCTGGAAAACGCCGTCGAGCTGGTTTACTTTGCCTTCAAAAACGGCCGGCAGGGCGATATTTTCGTACAGAAAGCGCCCGCGGCAACCATCCATGACCTGGCCGTTGCCCTGCAGCAATTGTACAATGCCGACAACAAAATCCGCATCATCGGCACACGCCACGGCGAAAAACTTTACGAGTCGCTGGTCAACAGGGAGGAAATGGTGAAGGCCGAAGACCTTGGCGATTACTACCGCATCCCTGCCGACACCCGCGACCTGAATTACGAGCGTTTCTTTTCCGAAGGGGAAAAAGACATGCTGAAGGTGGAAGAGTACCACTCGCACAACACCACCAGGCTGGATGTGGAGGGAACCAAAAAATTGCTGCTGAAACTGGATTTTATCCGCAAAGATGTTTTGGGCGAATAGTTTTGCCTGCACCGAAAAACCCGCCGCTGATGGTTGAAAAGCCGGAATTGATTGAAGGGGGATCGTTTACCGACGAACGGGGAACGGTGGCTTTTGTCAACGATTTTGATTTGAAGGACGTCCGGCGGTTTTACACCATCACCCACCCCGAAACCGAAACCGTACGCGCCTGGCAGGGGCACCGGGAAGAATCCAAATGGTTTTACTGTTTACGGGGCAGTTTCCGGGTGGCGGTCGTAAAAATTGACGACTGGGAAAACCCTTCGGACAAGCTGCCGGCCTCAAGTTTTACCCTGAATGAATCGGAAAGCCAGGTTTTGTTTGTCCCGCCCGGTTTTGCCAACGGCTTCAGGGCGCTGAAACCCGGTTCGGAACTGCTGGTTTTTTCGGACAAAAGCCTGGATGAATCGGCAGGTGATGATTTCCGATTCGACAAAAATCTTTGGTACAACTGGAAGGTGTGAAAGAACAGCCGATATCCCTTCCCCGCCCTGGAGGGGCATAGGGGTTGGTCGGTAATGAAGAAAAAGAGAAAACCTTTTAAAAACAACAACTAAAATGATAAAAGTAGGTATCACCGG
>JAJRWG010000220.1 GCA_024276895.1 Bacteroidota bacterium | reverse complement strand
TTCAAAAAGAAAAACCCATGCCTATTGTGTATAAAGAAATAAAGCTTGATCATGGTTATAGGATTGATTTATTGGTAGAGGAGAAAGTAGTCGTAGAAATCAAAACCGTTGAAGCTTTTAATGATGTTCACATTGCTCAGGCCCTCACCTACTTAAGATTGGGCAATTACAAACCTGATTTGCTTTTTAATTTCCAAACGAAATACTTAAAAACGGAATAAAAAGAATAATAAATTGAAGTCAGCACACCAAAATAAAATTCAGCCAAGGCTGCAGGGTTAAACCAGGCCGGTAAAACCCATAAATGCCAAAGCAAGGATTCCTGCCACTACCAGCGCAATGGGTACCCCCTGCATGTCTTTAGGGATCTCCATCAGATCAAGATGCTCCCGAATACCCGCAAACAAAACCAAAGCCAACGTAAAACCGATGGCGTTTGCCATGGCATAGACCACCCCTTCGATCAGATTAAAATCCTTTTGAATGGTCAGGATGGCAACACCCAATACGGCGCAGTTTGTAGTGATCAGGGGAAGGAAAACACCCAGTGCCTGGAACAGGGCGGGGCTGACTTTCTTCAGAATGATCTCTACCATTTGCACCAGCGATGCAATGACCAGGATGAACACAATGGTCTGCATAAAGCCCAGTCCCAGAGGATTTAAAACGTAGTACTGGATGATCCAGGTAACCATGGTGGCCAGCGTCAGCACGAAAAGAACGGCGCCGCCCATGCCCACCGATGTGGAAAGTTTCCCGGAAACACCCACGAAAGGACAAATGCCCAGAAACTGTGTTAAAACAATGTTGCTGACAAAAATGGACCCGATAATAATGACAAAGTATTCCATGGCTTTTGGTTTATGCGGCTTTTTTGGTCATGCGGTTAATTAAAGCGATCAGGTAACCCAGGGCGATAAAAGCGCCGGGGGCCAGGACAAATACAAGCATCAGGTCGGCCTTGATGAGGTTGATGCCAAACAGCGCACCGCTTCCCAGAACTTCCCTGACGCCCCCAAGCAGGGTAAGGGCAAATGTAAAACCAAGTCCCATGCCCAGGCCGTCAACAACGGATGACCAGGGATTGTTTTTTGAGGCAAAGGCCTCGGCCCTGCCAAGAACTATGCAGTTCACAACGATCAGGGGGATAAACAATCCCAAAGCATCGAAAAGGTCAGGTGTGTAAGCCTGCATCATCAACTCTACAATTGTAACGAAAGAGGCGATAATGACGATAAACGAAGGAATCCTGACCTTGTCGGGTATGCCTTTTCTGACCAGCGAAACCACAAGATTGGACATCACCAAAACAAAGGCGGTGGCAAGTCCCATGCCCATGCCATTGATTGCCGAAGTGGTCACACCCAGTGTGGGGCACAACCCCAGCAACAAAATAAATACGGGGTTTTCTTTGATAAAACCCTTGGTGAAATTTTGTAATTGACTCATTGTTTTATTTTTTTGACCTGAGACCAATAGACCTGAGACTATTAGAATTAAGGCTGTGAGACCGGAGTCTTTTTCTTAGAATATTGTTAAACTAAAACTATAATTATTATTTTATCGACAATGATTTTTTAAATCCGTTTATCATTTTCTGAACCTCCAAAATGTCATTCGAGATATTGCTGTATTCATCTTTTGAGATGTATCCAATATCAAAAGAAATGATGATTTGGGTTTCCAACTCGTAAGAGGAAGAAATTGCTATATCAAGAAACCTTTGAAACTCTTTATTACTATTCCTTCCGGAACCCTCAGCAATGTTTGAAGGAATAGAAACAGCCGCTCTTCTCATCTGACTTACTATTTCATATCGTTCATCCTTAGGATATTTCTTTGTCAGAAGAAACAAACTCTTTACGAGTAACCTTGACTTTTGCCAGACTTTTAACTCTTTAAAATTGTGTTTTATTTCCGTCACGTTTAGAATTTATCAGTTAACAAATTCATTTAATGTCTCACGTCTCAATGTCTCAATGTCTCACGTCTCAATGTCTCACGTCTCAATGTCTCACGTCTCATGTCTCAATGTCTCATGTCTCAATGTCTCACGTCTCAAAGTCTATTTCTTCTCAAAAGTATCGTAAGCCCTCTGTACCGCATCGCAAAAAGCACGCGAGCTGATGGTTGCTGCCGTGATGGCATCCACATCGCCCCCGTCTTTTTTCACTTTGAGCTTAAAGGTGGCAGGATTCTTTCCCCTGAATTGCAGGGAAAATTCCGATTTTTTCGCATCCATTTTATCTCCAAGTCCCGGCGTTTCTTTATGAGAAAGCACGGCAGTGTTGTTGATGGTTCCGTCTTCCAGCAGGCCCACCATCAATTCAATCCGACCGCTGAAACCTTTCATGGTGTATGTTTTTATTGCAGTTCCGATGACTTTGTCCTGCTTCAATGCATAATAAAAGGTAAGCGAATCCTTACCACCGGCTTCTTTAACCTTCACAGTCCGGATGGTATCAAATTCGGGCAAGACTGCTTTAATGGCTGCCTCCAGTTTTTTTTGTTTGGCAATGGCAATGGGTTCTTTGGTAAGCATGTACACCCCTCCCAAAGCAAAAGCTGCCACGGCGGCCACAAGGAACAAGGTGAGCACCATGTTAACAAAGTTCGATTCTCGTTTACTGGCCATTTTATTTCATTTTCCCTGTTAAACAAACAATTATGCAATTTCAACGCCCGGTTTAATTCCAAATCGCCTGGGCTTAAATCCACGGTTAATAAGCGGCACGACGGCATTCATCAACAAAATGGCAAACGAAACACCTTCGGGATAAGCACCCCAGATCCTGATGAGGATGGTGAGCAGGCCAACACCCGTGCCAAACACAAGTTGCCCGCCACTGGTCATGGGCGAAGTGACCATGTCGGTCGCCATGAATATTGCGCCGAGTAACATTCCGCCTGTCAGAAGGTGGAAAAGCGGATCAGCGTACTGCTCCGGGTTAATTCCCCAAAAAATGCCTGAGAAGACCGCAACCGTTAGCAGCATGGAAACCGGAATTTCCCAGGTGATGATCTTTTTGTAAAGCATGTACAGCCCGCCAAGGATCAGAGCGATTGCCGACACTTCACCCATCGATCCACCCACGTCGCCGGTAAAAGTCTGCATGTATCCTGGCAGTTTAGGAGCAAGCTCGGAAATTGTTTTCGGCGGGTCGGCGCCCAGCCCCTCTTTGAGGATTCCCAGCGGAGTGGCCCCGGTGGAAGCGTCAACAAAGCCTTTCGTGATAGGTGACGGCTTTGGCCAGGAGGTCATTTGTACCGGAAAAGAAATCAGCAGAAACACCCTGGCAACCAGTACCGGATTGAACACATTCTTACCCAAACCTCCAAACGACATTTTGGCCATGCCGATGGCAACCAGTGCACCGACAATAATCATCCATCCCGGCAGGTTGGAAGGCACGTTAAATGCCAGCAAAATGCCGGTAACCAAAGCTGAACCGTCGTTGATGGTAAGCTGCCCTTTGATGAGGTATTTCTGGATGAGCCATTCGAAAAACAAACAGGCTACAACACTTAACAGCAACACCCGCAATGCATCCAGTCCAAAGAAATAAACGGAAACCAGCATGGCCGGAACCATGGCGATAACCACGCCATACATTATTTTTTTGGACGACTCACTGGCATGAATGTGCGGTGACCCCGATACTGTAAACATATTCATCATTTCAGTTCTCAGTTTTTTCGTTTTCAGTTGACAAAGGGTCCAACGGCCCCTGACAGCAATTAATTTCTGCCCCTGCTGCGCATAATCGCACCTACTTTATTCTTGCCCAAACGCAGGTAGTCCAGCAAAGGAATACTTGCCGGGCATGTGTATTGACAAGAACCACATTCGATGCAGTCCATGATTTTTTCGTTTTCAGCCATGTCGAATTTTCCGAGTTTGGAAACCCTGGAAAGCAGGAACGGCTCCAGCCCCATCGGACAAACTGAAGTACACCTGGCACACCTGATGCACGGGCCTTCCGGTTTCCGCGACGCTTCCTCTTTTTTCATCAGTAGTATGCCTGACGAACCTTTTACCACAGGTACCTCCAGCGAAGTCAGGGCTTTGCCCATCATGGGTCCGCCACCGATGATCTTTCCGGTGTCTTCAGGCAGTCCTTCGGCTGCCTCAATAAGCTGGCCGATAGGCGTGCCGATGCGGGCAAGGAAGTTGGATGGCTTTTTGACGGCCATGCCTGTGACCGTTACTACCCTTTCGATGAGTGGTTTGTTCTTTTGAACAGCTTCGTAAACGGCGAAGGCGGTTCCCACATTCTGCACGACACAACCCACCTCGATGGGGAGTTTTCCTGACGGTACCTCGCGGTTGAGCACTGCCTTGATCAGTTGTTTTTCGCCGCCTTGCGGATACTGTACTTTCAAGGGTTGAACAGTGATGCCATCCAGCGATTTGGCCAGTTCCTGCATGTGGTTGATGGCATCTGGTTTGTTGTTCTCGATTCCGATAACGGCTTTTTCCACATTCAACGCTTTCATCAGAATTCGTGTACCAACCAGAATCTCGGGGCCTTTTTCAAGCATCAGACGGTGATCGGAAGTCAGATAGGGTTCACATTCGACACCATTTATAATAAGGTATTCGGCTTTCTTCCCCGGAGGGGGCATCAGTTTAACATAGGTGGGGAAAGTAGCACCACCCATCCCCACCAGGCCTGCAGTTTTTATTTTATCTATAATTTCTTTTCCGTCCAGACTGATTTCCGTGTTCAATTCATCCGAACGATCAATCTCGTCCAGCCATTCATCCCCGTCAACCTCAATAATGACACCGGGCCTTTTGTAGCCCGTTCCGTCAATCACATTGTCAATTTTCGCTACTTTACCGGAAACCGGGGCATGGATATTTGCTGAAATGAAGCCGCCGGTTTCGGCCAGCAACTGCCCCACTTTAACAAGGTCACCACGTTTTACAACCGGCTTTGACGGCACGCCCAGGTTTTGTCCCAGCGGAACAATGGCTTGCCCGGGCAAGGCCAGTCTTTCAATAGGGGCATCTGAAGAAAGTTTATTTTCTTCGGGATGAATACCCCCTAATGCAAATGTTTTCAATATTCCCATTTTTCCGGAGTTATGCTTCGTTCTTCTTTTCAGGTGCCGGGCGGGCATCCGCTTTTTCCGCACTCACTTTTTTAGTTGCAGGCTTCCTGGCGGATGCTTTTTCCGCACTTGTCTCTGCCGTTGTCTTCGGTTGAACCGGTTTCGCCTTGCGCGGTTTAAAGTTCACTTCCCAAATGGCTTCGGTCGGACACACTTCCACACACTTCCGGCAAAGTGTGCACTTTGAAAAATCAATGTAAGCCAGGAAACTATCGATGGTGATGGCATCAAATTTACAGACCTTGTCACATTTGGTACAGCCAATACAAGCTACCGAACAATTCTTTTTGGCAGGAGCCCCTTTTTCTTTGTTCACACAAGAGACGAAAATCCTCCGGTCTTTGGGCCCTTTTTTCCGCAGTTCAATGATGTCGCGGGGGCAGGCCTCCACACAGGCACCGCAGGCGGTACATTTGTTATTTACCACCGGCAGGCCTGTATCGGGATTCATGTGGATGGCATCAAAGTCGCAGGCGTCCACGCAGTCACCAAGCCCGAGGCAACCGTACTGACAGCCTCCCTCGCCGCCATACAATGCATGCGCAAAGGCACAGGAAGTGGCACCCTCGTATTTTACTTTGGCGGGCGTGTTTGCAAGAGAGCCGTTACAACGCACCACAGCTATCAATGGCTCGGTCATTTCAACTTCGAGACCAAGGATGTTACCTACCGTTTGCATAACATCGTTCCCGCCAACCGGGCAGTTCAGGCCTTCGAGGCTTTTGTTCTTTTTCGCCGAACTGGTGGTAGCCTCGGCAAAAGCACGGCAACCCGGAAAGCCGCATCCGCCGCAATTAGCCGCAGGCAATGCTTCTTCGACCTCATCAATTTTAGGGTCTTCGTAAACCTTAAATTTACTGGCCACAAAATATAAGATGACTGCAGCAACAAGCCCCAGGGAGCCGAGTGCCGCTATTGCAATGATTACTATGTTATTCACATCTTATATTATAAGGACAACTTCAAAAACACCGCTTTGAGAAAGTGGCAAAAATAATACAATTCAAAACATATTAAAAAAACCAGTATTTGAAATCCCGTCATTTAAAACATTGATCTACTGATTGTTTAGCCACTACGAAACAACGCTTCACCGCTAGGACTGAATGGAACGCATTGGTTCTCAAATGTTCAGTACAAGATTTTAGAAACGCTCTAAATTAATAAGTCACCAGTTAGAATGGGGCTTATGAGGCTGCTTTTCTTTACTTTAACACATCTTTTATGAGTGGAAAGATCCGGGAAATCAAAAATTTTCTGAATAAAAAATATTTTATTCTTGGATAAATCAAAAGAAAAATGCTATATTTGCCCTGATGTAATGCAAACAAACAAGGTCTTTTTAAACCTCACTCGTTAATAAACCGGCAATAACCACCTGCTAATTAGGAGGTTATTTAAGTAGCGAAATCTTTTTCGTTTATTTTGCCGCAATTTTGAAAAATCTGTTTACATTTGTATTAAATTTGGAAGAGATTTTACTAATTTAACAAAACAAAATTCAGTATGATGAAAAAATTATTATTTACCTTAATCACCGTTTTTGCTGTAAGTTGTTTAACAGCTCAAACAGCGTACACTTCTGCACAATCGGGTAATTGGACAGACCCGGCTACCTGGGGAGCAGCAGCCTATCCTGTTCCGGGAGACACGGTAACAATTAATGCGCCTCACAATGTTGTGCTTAATACTGATACTCTTGGCACTGGAGACACTCTAGGAATTTCTTTATTTGTGGACAATGGTGCTTTTCTGACACATACGCAAACGGCAGACAGCAGCTATGGCGTTATCATTGGTCTTGATCAATACTTTAAGATAAAGGGCTACGTCAATGTTGACTTTGTTGCGGTTGCAGGCTATCTGACCACGGGTGGAGCTGTACGCCAGTGCGACACTGTGCATGTTTTTCCAACAGGCCGGATTGAAACCACAAGGAACTTTGGTATGGCATTCTGCAACTCGAGAATAGATGGTGTCATCGTAGCCGGAGACTCTTTGGTCAACGGCTCCTACGTTCCTTACACAGATGGAAGGATTGAAGGCAAAGGCCGGATATCGGCCTCTGTATTTTATCACGGTGCCTGGGATGACATCTTCGGCATTAAGGGAACTGTTTTCGATGCAAATATCCCGAACAACTCTACTGTTGCCGGGGCAACATGGCGCGGTGGCGTTGATTCCGACTGGGACAATGCTTCAAACTGGTCGCAAGGCGTTGTTCCTGACAGCAGTTACAACATCGCCATCTTAACTGTTGCCGATTCGGTAAGACCTGTATTGGACAGTGTCAACGGTCGAGGGGCTTCCATGGCGATAAACATGGGGGATACACTGATAATAAAGCCTTCAGCCACTTTAACCCTGGAAGGGGAATTCATGAACTATGGCTATTTGAAGTTAGAATCTGATGCCACAAACACAGCCTCTTTTATCAGTGAGGATAATGTGTCAGGAAGTGGAAATGTAACGGTTCAGAATTATATCACAGACGGGGCATGGCACTTTGTTTCGCCTCCCACAACTGAGACGACCTTACACAATTATTTCTTTTTCGGTTCCCCAAAAACCTGGCTGCAGTATTTCGACGAAGCTTCTAACAACTGGGTTTACATTGTTGCGCTTGCCACCCCGGTCAATGTAGGGCAGGGTTACAGGCTGTGGGTTGATGCCAACTCAAGGTCGAATGTGACTGTTGAATACTCCGGTGATATCACCATCGCTGCACAGGCAACCTCTCTCGATTGGTCAGGTCCTGCAAACGGCTGGAATGTGCTGGGTAATCCTTACACGGCTGCATTTGATTTCGATACCGGTCCCTGGACATTTATCGGTACTGAAAAAACAATCTGGATTTGGGATCAGGGTTCCGGCGGATATCTTTACTGGACTGAATCACAAACCGGCAATAAAGGAAATGGCATCATCCCCATCGGGCAAGGCTTCTTTGTTCACGGGTTGAACGCTGAGGCTTTTGTACTGTTGGATCCTTCATACAGGACACACAGTTCACAGGCTTTCTATAAGTCAAAGGAGGAGCGGGAAGACAACCGCCTTTCGATCACAGTATCAAAAGGTCAGTTCCGTGATGAGGCTCAAATTGCATTTGGCGCTAACGGAACCGAAGGCTTCGACAACGGCTGGGATGCCAGTAAACTGTTCAGCCCGCTGGAAGCACCTCAGATTTACCTTGTAGAAGAAGACCGTGAGCAAAGTATTGATTACCTTCCGTTATTGCAATCGGATGAGCGCACTGTGGCTTTAAACCTTGAAGTTGGAGAAGATGGCCAGCACACTTTCAGTGCTAAAGTCAGTCAGCTTGAAAACACACGCATAATCCTGGAAGACCTTCAAACAGGCGAACTTCAGGATCTTGGCAACAATCCCGTTTATACTTTTGACGCTTCAGTAGGCGACAATCCAGAAAGGTTCGTTGTTCATTTTTATGCAAGTGCTACCGGTATTGGTCATTCGAATATGAACGACGAAATGAATATTTATGCTAATGATAAAACTATTTCTATTAGCTTTGCCGAAAATTTAAGCAAATCAGGCAACGTTACCGTTGTGGATATGTATGGTCGTACGCTTGTTTCGCAACAATTTGAAGAAAGCAACTTATTCAGTATTCCTGTAAACGTGAGAAACAATTATTTGATCGTAAGAGTTGTTAGCGAAGGAAACGTATTTACTCAAAAAGTATTCATAAAATAAAAACTAAAAGTCATGCAGAAGAACATTTTAAATCTTATCAAAGCAATTGTTGTGGTGCTTTTTGTGAGCTTTGCTTACGTTGGATTCTCCCAACCCGGAGGCCCTCCCGGCGGTGGTGACCCTCCCGGCGGTGGTGACCCTCCAGTCGGCGCAGCCATTAGCGGTGGCATGTTGATCCTTTTGGGACTTGGCGCTGCCTATGGTGGCAAAAAGGTCTATGACTGGAAGAAACATAAACAAGAAGCATAAAAAATAGTTTATTTCATCATATTGCAAATTTTAACCCTTCCGGCAGGAACCGGAAGGGTTTTCTTTTTTTGTAAAGCTATCTACCACTGCTTTAAACCTCCTGCAAGAGACTGATAGCCGCCTTTTTGTTGAAGACAAAGTGATTTATCAATGGGAAACAATGCTGTGATCGAAGCGCTTTTTGAATGCATCCCTGAAGAGATACAACAGAAAATAATAGGGAACCAGCGTGGCTAAGGACAACAAGCCGGCCAAAGCCTGGTCAAACTCCAGATTGGTAAAAACGATTAAAGCTACGACAATCACCACGAAAGGAAAAACATAACCAAACAGTATTGCCCAGGTCCCGGCTGACTGCCTCATTTTTATAGTAACCGCCTGGCCAACCTGGTAGTTTTCTTCACCTGTGGGGAGTTTTACATCAATTATTTTCTCGGTCGTTTCACTAACAGAACAACTCCCTTTTATTTCACACGATGCACAGGCTGATCTGGTAATAATGGAAACCTCAGCCGTGCCATTCAATATGTGTTTGATGAAACCCGGATGTGTAACAAATTTTGTACTCATTATACCTTAGGTTGGGGCTGCAAATTTAATGAATCATCCCGTTTAAGGTGTGGATAATGAAACGGGCAAAATCTTACCATTAAAGTACCGATGACCGTTGAGTGCAAAGTCCATGATGAATTCTGCCATCTCTCCGGCTGTCAATGGGGCTTTGTAGCCGGGGAAAGCTTCCGCAAGCATCTCAGTCTGCACGGCACCGATGGCCAGGGCATTGGCTTTGATGTTGCCGGTTGTGAACTCCTCAGCAAGGCACTCCGTAAAAACCGCCAAAGCCCCTTTCGCTGCACTGTAAATGGACAAGCCTGGAAATTTGGCACTGCCCTGCACCCCGCCCATGCTGGAAATGTTGACAATGTGCGCATGCTCGCTGAACAAAGGCAAAAAGGTGCGCACCAGTTTAAAAGCACTTTTCACATTGGTACCGAAAACCAGATCAAAATCCAGGTCTGACAGCTCTGCCAGTGGTTTATTAATAAGCAGGCCGGCATTATTGATTAAAACGTCAACTTTGTGAAACCGTTCTTTAACAAACGGCAACAATTCTTTACCATAATCTACTCCCAGCAGGTCAAACCCGATAAAAGAAAAGTACGCTGAATCCAGTTCCTCCGCCAGTTGCTGCATCGGATGAAGACTGCGTGCAATGGCAATGACATGGTGTTTTTGCCTGATAAACTTTCTTACCAATTCATATCCAATTCCACGGCTGGCACCCGTAATGACAATATTCATTCTACATTTTTTTAGTTTTTCAAAAATAACACAATTTGTATTCGGGTAAAGAATAGCTGATGTTCTCAGCAAAGGGGCCGGTTTGAAAACAGGATGAAAACAAAGTGTAATGAAGACAACGACCCGTTTTACCTAAAGTTCAATCAGCACCACACGAATTATTTAGTACTTTTGATAGCTCTAGCAAAAACCCAAGAAATGACTATTGATAAGATAATTGAACTGGCTTTGGCCGAAGACCTGGGTGATGGCGATCACACTTCGCTGGCAACCATCCCTGCCGATACAAAGGGCGAAGCTGTGTTAGTGGCAAAAGAACACGGTATTCTGGCCGGAGTCAGTGTGGCAGAAAAAGTGTTTAAAAAACTGGATGCTAAAGTCAAATTTGATTTCCTAAAAGTTGACGGCCAATTCATTCAGCCGGGAGATGTGGTTTTCACGGTAAGCGGTAACGCAAGGTCGCTGCTCTCCGCAGAGCGTACCGCCCTCAATTTTATTCAACGCATGAGCGGTATTGCCACATTTACCAATAAAGTGGTGCAAAAACTAAACGGCCTGAACACAAAAGTGCTCGATACAAGAAAGACCACACCATGCAACCGGATTATTGAGAAACTCGCCGTTAAAACAGGAGGAGGTTACAACCACCGCTTTGGATTGTTCGACATGATCATGATCAAAGACAACCACATTGACTTTTCCGGAAGCATTCAAAATGCTATCAGGGCAGCAAAAAGCTACCTTGCTGACAGCAGCAAGGACTTAAAGATAGAGATTGAGGTACGTAATTTCAATGAGCTGGACGAGGTGTTGCTCGAAGGCGGGGTTGATCGCATCATGCTTGATAACTTTAAGCCCGTAGACCTGCGGCTTGCCGTTCAGGTAATCAATGGCCGGTACGAAACCGAAGCTTCCGGAGGAATTAACCTTGACAACATCCGCGAATATGCCGAAACAGGTGTCGGTTTCATTTCTGTCGGCGCACTAACACATCAGATTAAAAGTCTGGACTTAAGCTTAACCGCCAAACTTTAAAACCAAACCAAAATCAATTGAAAGATTTTGCAAGTAAATTACATCTGATCATTGTAAAAGCCGAAGCCCGTATTGGCAGGAAGCTGAGGTTTATTGTTTTACCCGGTTTTGATGGCATGCCCTTTTACGATGTGATGGTATTCTTCTTTCACGGATTATTTAAAGGTGTGCTGACTTACCGTGCTGCCGCCATTGCTTTTGATTTTTTTTTGGCCCTGGTCCCCTTTATCCTTTTCCTTTTCACCCTGGTCCCTTTCGTAACCACCACGGACATGCAGGTCGAATTGTTGGATATGTTCGGCGCGCTAATCCCTGACAGCATCTACCAACTTGCCGAGAATACACTGGTTGAAATTGTAAGCCGGCCTGTAACAGGGCTTTTATCCGTTGTTTTTGTTATGGCAGTCTATTTCTCTACGAACGGGGTGGACTCCATTTTACAAGGATTCCGTCAAAGTTACCACCACATTGAGGTCTGGCCATGGTGGAAGCAAAAAGTCAGGGCATTTATCCTGATGATCAGCTTGTCTTTTCTGGTTTTTATTTCGATGACCCTGCTTGGTTTCGGCAAGCTCACCATAAAAATACTTTCCGAACAACAAATTATCACCGACTGGCTGACTATTGTCGCGCTGACTTTAATTCAGTGGGTTGTCATCTTTGGCAATACCTTGCTGAGTACTTCCCTGTTGTTTTACTACGGCCAGCCAAAAGACAAAATGAACAGCCAATACCGGTTTATTTCTCCGGGCTCTCTTTTGTCAACTACCTTGATGGTTGTGGGGGGACTGCTGTTGAAAATGTATTTTGAGAATTTTTCGCGCTACAACCTGCTGTACGGCTCTATCGGATCGCTCATCATTCTGTTGATCTGGATTTACTACAATGCCATTATTTTACTGATCGGTTTTGAGCTGAATACCAGCATAAGGAAATCGAAACAGGAAAAACCCAGTTATCGGGTGATCGAGTAGCTACCTTCAACGAATCAGCGTTACCGCCCCCTTGATTTGTTTTGTAACAACGACCGCGTTCCGGTCGGCTTCCTTAAACGTTGCCACGTAGTAGTAAACCCCGTCGGCGCATTGTTTGCCGTTGGTCGTGCCGTCCCAGCTTTCTTCAATATGCTCCAGGGTTTTCATTACCTCGCCCCAGCGGTTGAAGATGACCAGCTTAAAGTCTGTCACGCCTTTGCCGACCGCGTAAAATTCATCATTCACCCCGTCGCCGTTGGGGGTGAAAACATTGGGTATCCACAACAAACTGCATCTTTCAATCACGATGGTGTCGCCCAGCAAACAGCGGCCGTCGTTGATGGTGACCCAGTAGTGGCCTTCCGTTTCCGCAAGCAGTACACTGTCTGTTGTGCCGTCGTTCCACAGGTAGGCCAGGAAGTCCGGGCCGGGGCTCAGCCTGATGGTTTCATTCTCGCAAATGTTGGTGTCGGGGCCAAGGGTGAAGTCGGGGTTTGCGTACCATTCGATCAACACACTATCGGCAAAGGGACCGCAGGGGGTGCCGGTCTCTACCCGGTAGCGGCCCGGTTTGTTCACCCAAATGGCCGGATCAGTGGAGCCGGTGTTCCATTGGTAGTAGTCCCAGCCGGGACCGGGGGTGAGCAGGATGCTGTCGGCCGGACAGATGGTGGTATCGGCTGTGGGGTTTAATACGGGTGGCTGAAAAAGGGAAAGTGTCAAGGTGTCAATACCGCTGCAGCCGATGCTGTCTTCAACATAAACCCAGTAGTTGCCCGTTTCCCAGGCGATGAACACCGAATCGGAAGAACCGTCCTGCCAGAGGTATTTGTCATAGTTAGGCGGGGCGTGGATGGGAAAGTAGTCGTCGCTGCACATGCTGGTGTCGGGGCCCAGAAAGTCTTCCGGGATTATGTTCACCATCAGCAACATGGAATCTCTTGCCGCGCAGCCGTTTTCGTCGGTAATCTCCAGCCAGTAGATGCCGGCCCTGTCCGCCACAAAATCAGGATAATTTGAGCCGTCCTGCCACAGGTAGGATGCGTAGCCTTCGGGGCCGTGCAGGAAAAGGTAGTCACCATCGCAAATTACCGAAGTGTCGGGGCCGATGGAAAAACCGAACTCCAGATAGGCTTCGATGTAAACCGAGTCGATGGCCGTACAGCCGGCAGAGTCCGTCACCTGCACCCAGTAGTAGCCGGTTTGTCCGGCAAGCAGAACCGAGTCGGTGCTGCCGTCCTGCCAGTAATAGGCGTAGTAACCGCCGCCGGGAGAGAGTAAAACAGCGTGTCCGTAGCAGAAGGAGGTGTCGGGGCCGAGGTCGATGTCGAAGGATTCTGAGAAAGCTACATGGATGGTGTCGGCAGCCGTACCGCAACTGCTCTCCACCCGCACCCAGTAGTCGCCCGTTTGGGTGACCAGGCAAACCGAGTCCGTGGAACCGTCCTGCCAGAGGTAGGAATCGTAGCCGCTGCCGGCTTCAAGCAGCAGGCCGCTTTGGGAGCAGAGCGAGGTGTCGTTGCCCAGATCAACTGAAGGGGCCGGGAAAATGACCACCTCTTTTTCGATGGGGTATTCGTTCCCCGAGCTGTAAACCACTACCTGAACAAGGTAAGTTCCCGGGGCGGAAAAAACATGAAAAGGATTTTGCTGGGTGGAGGTGTTGGCCTCCCCGCTTGCAGGATCGCCGAAGTCCCAGCGCAGGGAATCCATCACCCCTGAATAATTAAGGGTGAACCGGGTGGAATCACCAAAGCAGTCAGGCTGGTAGGTGAAACCGGCCTCGAAAAAACTGGTGACAAAATTTGGCAAACCTAATCTTGACTGCCTGCCTTTTAAGTAAACAGCATTCAGTACAAAATCGCAGGAATCTCCCAACAGATTCGGTTCATTAATAACACCCAGGTAATTGCTGTAATCAAGGGTAACATAAATCCTTTTATCAGGGCCGATCTGAAATGCTCCGACTTCATGAGATGGCGAAACTCCTACTGAAGTTAGTGAGTTGACTATGTCATCAGGATTTTCTAGATCAAGATTGACCTGGAATATTTCTGCCTGGTTGCGTATCCGGCCTAAATACAGGCGAGATTCATCCGGAGAGAACTCAACACCGTAGGCTCCGAGATAACCACCAAACGCGATTGGGTTTGAGACCACACCTGTTTGATTATCAAAGTCAAATAACTCGAACCTTTTTAATGTTCCATGTATGGCATAGGCCAGATAATTTCCAAAAGGGGAAGCCTTGAGATAACCGACATAATTTGAAAGAGGTAATGAATGAACTGTACCAACATTGCTTTCCTGGGGGTTTTCAATATCAAAGCCATCAGCTGTTACTGAAAAGGCCAAGAATTTATTTGAATTTCTCTCGTGTGTAATTACCCAGTAATCCACACCGTTCGACTTCTTTAGCGCAGTTACTTTTTCAGTAATCGAAGCGCGAATAACTGTATTTTTTGAGGCCACTCTTCCCAGTCCTTCATTGTAACTCATATCAACAATACTATATCTTAGTATATCATCTCCGGTCTCATACACAGATGGAACAGTTACTACAAAATATAAGTTTTCCGAACCCGGTTTAGGAACAATAATCGCAGACTGAGTCGAAGAGAAATCACCCAGCAAGCCGTTCCCGTTTTCCATCACCTGGTGGTTTTTGTTCCATACCGTGGTTCCTTCGGTATAAAAAAGGATATTTCCATTGAACTTACCCCATTTTTTATGTAAATCCGAAGGACAGTTGGTTTTGCTTGTATTTTCTGGACTTATTCAGGATTTTTCCAGGAGATTTTTTGAATATAGCACTGATACCATCTCCCAAGGCATA
>JAJRWG010000219.1 GCA_024276895.1 Bacteroidota bacterium | reverse complement strand
CCTTTTTAAAAAGGGTGTCAATCCGATGTGCCGGATGTATTTTCTCATGCGTTTTCTGAAAATCCGTGAAGTTGTTGTTTTGTGCAAAAAAGGCTTTTAAAATTATGAAATCGCTTCTGGTCTTTAGTGCAATTTCCGTCCTGCTGTTTACCGCCTGTGATGGCGACAGCAGGCGCTTTCCGTTAAAGGCTTCGGAACTGCCGGTAGTGGAAGTGAATATTCACCGTTACGGCAAAGCCTTGTTTGAACTGGACACAGCCAATTTGCAGGCCGGCTTAAAAAACCTTGAGAGCGAATTCGGGCTTTTCCTGGGACACGAACTGGACGACAGCAGCAACATCCGTCAGATTTACAACTTTGTTACGGATACCCAACTCATCTCCATTTACAGGAAAACCATGGAGGTTTACCCCGGACTGAAAGATCTTGAGTCGCAACTTTCGGATGCTTTCAGCAGGTATGCTTACTTTTTCCCGGAGAAAAAACTTCCCGAAGTGTACACCTACGTTTCCGACCTCTACTACGAATCTCCTGTGATGGTTACCGACTCAGCGGTTGTTATCGCGCTGGACATTTACCTGGGCAGTGATTTTCCGCTTTACCAACGCCTTGGACTGCCCCACTACAAAATCAGGTGCATGGAGCCTGACAACCTGCCGGTGGATGTGATGAAAGCTCTTTATTTTAACGGGATTGCGCCCGGCTACAAAGCCCGCACCCTGCTCGACAGGATGATTGACGGCGGGAAGTTGCTGGCCTACCTGGACGCCGTGTTGCCCCACACTCCCGACACCCTGAAGATTTGTTACACCGGCCAAAAACTGGAATGGGCTCAAAAAAACGAAGCAAACATCTGGGGGTTTCTGGTGGGCAACCAATTGCTCTACTCCACAGACTATCAAACCCAGTCCAAACTCATTCAGGACGGACCGTTTACTACGGGATTTTCCAAAGATTCCCCTGCGCGACTCGGCGTTTTTACAGGATGGCAGATCGTCAACAGTTACATTGACCGTCACCCGGAAGTGTCGCTGAAACAATTGATGAAGATGACGGACTCTCAAAAAATTCTCCAGGAATCGGGCTACAAACCCTGACCGGATAAAGCACGAAACTCAAATATCGAATATCGATTAACGAATATTGATTAACGAAGTAGTGTACGCTGAATATCAATCTCTTAAATCGCTGTTCGTTATTCCAAAGTTCCGGGGCCACAACCATTCGACCTTTCGGGAGCAAGGCCATCCGAAAGGTCAGTACACCAACAAAACTTTAAACTTGAGACTTCCCTCCCCTACTTCGGTGCTTTTTTCAGCAGGTACAGGCCGATGGCAAAGAAAATAATGTTGGGAATCCAGGCGGCAACCATCGGGGAAAGATTACCTGTTGTGGAGAAAACTGTTGACACCTGCAACAGCAGGATGTACGAAAACGTCAGCGCGATACCCACTCCCAGGTGCATACCAATGCCTCCGCGCACCTTACGGCTCGACAGGGCTACGCCGATGAACGTCAGAATGATGACCGCCGCCGGTCCTGCAATGCGTTTATGTTTCTCGGTTTCATATTTTTTGTAGGCGATTGACCCCTTGCGCTTTTCATTGGCGATGTACTCGTTCAACTCGTAAAAATTCATCTCTTCAAAATCTTCTTTGACCTTGTAAAGGTCCCTCTTTTTTATCACCAGCGATGTATCCATTTCTGCCCCCTTGAAAATGTGCTGCCCGCTGCTGTCGATGGTGCGGATGTAATAATTCCGGAGTTTCCATTTGTTGGTCACCGTATCCCAGGCAATACGGTCGGCCATCAGCTTGTACACCAGTTGCTGGTCCTCGAATTTTTCAAGTGAGAATTTATATCCAACCTGATAGTCGCTGTTGTATGTTTCGACATAAACAAAAGTGCCGGGAGAAATTTGCAGGTGAATGTTTCGCTCGTTGTCTTTGTTCAGTTTTTCCATATAGGCATTTTTGAACATCCTTCGCCCATGGTTTGTTCTTGGTATCAGGAAATTGCCCAGGTAGAACGAAAAGACTGCCAGCAGCAGCGATGCCATCAGGTAAGGCAGCAGCAAGCGGCGAAAGCTGACCCCGCTGCTCAGAATGGCGATGATCTCTGTATCACCAGCCAGTTTGGAAGTAAAAAAAATGACCGAAATAAAAGTAAAAAGGTAGATGAACAGGTTGATGAAATAAGGGATAAAATTCAGGTAGTAGTCGAATACGATGGCTTTGAGCGGGGCCTCGTTTTCGATGAAACGGTCAATATTTTCCGAGACATCGAAAACGATGACAATCATGATCAGCAGACTGATGGCATAGACAAAAGTGCCGATGAACTTCTTAAAAATGTATTTATCAATGATTTTCATGCCTGAATATCAATCCTGCTTCTGCCTTGCTGCTAAAGGCGCCGGGCAACTTTTTGTAACATTTCGTCTTTCCAACTGGCGAAATCGCCGGCCCGGATGTGGTTGCGTGCCTGGCGCACCAGCCACAAATAAAAGGCCAGGTTGTGCTGACTGGCAATCATGCTGCCCAGCATTTCACCGGCAACAAACAAATGCCGCAGATAGGCTTTGCTGTACTGCTTGTCTACCATGGAGGCGCCGTCTTCTTCCACCGGGCTAAAATCGTCTTCCCACTTCTTGTTTTTGATGTTGATGATTCCTTCTTTGGTAAAAAGCATGCCGTTCCTTCCGTTTCGCGTGGGCATCACGCAGTCGAACATGTCCACACCCAGCGCAATGCTTTCCAGGATATTGGCCGGGGTGCCCACGCCCATTAAATAACGCGGTTTTTCTACCGGAAGTATGCCGCAGACCAAGGCGGTGATTTCGTACATGATTTCGTGCGGTTCACCAACCGAGAGGCCACCGATGGCATTACCGTCGGCTTCTTTTGAGGCAATGACTTCGGCAGACTGTTGCCGTAAATAGCGATAAGTGCTGCCCTGCACAATAGGAAACAGGCTTTGAGAAAAACCGTACTTTGGTTCAGTTTTACCAAAATGACTGATGCAGCGGTCGAGCCAGCGGTGGGTAATTTCCATGGACGCTTTGGCATATTCGTATTCGCATGGATAAGGAGTGCATTCATCAAAGGCCATCACGATGTCGGCACCAATTGTCCGTTGTACGTCCATGACACTTTCAGGGGTGAACTGATGCCGCGAGCCGTCGATGTGCGAGTGGAAAAGCACGCCGTTTTCATCCAGCTTGCGCCGCTGGCTCAGCGAATAAACCTGATAGCCGCCACTGTCGGTGAGAATGGGCTTGTCCCAGCCGTTGAACTTGTGCAAGCCGCCGGCCCGGGCCATAATTTCCATCCCCGGCCGGAGGTAAAGATGGTAGGTGTTGCCCAGGATGATCTCGGCATTGATGTCTTCCCGGACGTCGTGCATGTGAATGCCCTTGACTGAGCCCAGTGTTCCAACAGGCATAAAAATCGGTGTTTCGATTTTGCCATGATCGGTGATCAGTTCTCCCGCCCTTGCCGATGTGGCTGGGTCAGTTTTCAGTAGCTTGAAGATCATGCCCGGATTTAAATTTCGGCAAAGATAAGGATTAGGTGAATTTGGAGACCGTGTTTTAAGCGGTGGAAACACTGCCACGCGGCAACCCGGCAGTTTCCGGTTTAAAAAACAAAAAGGACTATCTTTTGTTGTTATTACTTTCTACTTTTGCATCAAGCTAAAAAAGCATGTAGTGGAGCTTTCCATCCTTCAGAATCTGACCGTTTTAGAATTAATCCTGCTGTGCCTGTTCGCCCTTGCCGTGCTTATCCAGTTGATTTTCTACTGGCTTGTTTTCGGTAAACTGGCCTTTTACAGAGTGCCCACACCGGAGGCGGCGGACGAGCCTCCGGTTTCGGTTATCATTGT
>JAJRWG010000218.1 GCA_024276895.1 Bacteroidota bacterium | reverse complement strand
TTTGACGTAACATTTTAATAGATCATCCGGTTTGCCACTGTGTCCGGGAAATCCCGGACAACAAAAAATTTGAAACAACCTGATTCAAAAAGTTAACTGCCCACTAACTATTTACTAATCTTACTGATAAGCTCGAAGCTTAGTCCCAAAAGTTGTAAAGCAACTTTCATTGGGGCGGGCTTTTTTTTTATTGGCGAGAGTGAGAAACATTCCTTTGGCAACGCTTGAAATTATCCTGGAAGGGCGCAGAAATTCTGTCAGTCAGCAGCAGAGCCGCTCTTTCCTTTTAACAGTTTGCTCATTTGTGCAAGTTGTTCTTTGGTTGCCAGCACAAAAAGTTTTGAGTTTGGAATAAGCCTGGTATCGGCGGTCGGATTGATGATCAACTCGCCGGAAGCCGTTTTGAATCCAATGATGTTTGCCCCTGAAATATGTCTGATGCCCAGCTCGCGGAGCGGTTTGTTCAGGAGTTCGGGTTGCAGTTCACTGCACATGATCTCCATCAGTTGGGTATCGCCGCCGTGAATGGTCATGTGTTCCAGAAACTCAACAATGTCGGGTTTGGCCACAAGGGTAGCCATGTGCGCCCCGCCTACGCGCTCGGGCATGACCACACTGTCAACTCCGGCCATCCGTAATTTTTTTTCACTGCTTTCGCTGGATGCGCGACTGATGATCTTCAGGTCGGGGTTTAACGAGCGGGCAGTCAGTACCACGAACAGGTTGTCGGCATCGTTTGGCAGGGTGGTGATGAGCGAGACTGCCGTTTTAATATTTCCTTTCAGCAGTACTTCGTCTTCGGTGGCATTGCCCTCAATGAACTGAATGGGGCTGCCGATGTTGCTGATCACAACCTCGTGGTCTTCATCAATGACCACCATCCGCGAACCAAAGTTAATCAGTTCGTCCACCACTTGTTTTCCGTTTCTGCCGTAGCCTACGACAATAGTATGATTTTCCATTTTTCTAATTCCCTTTTTTTTGTTGAGTCCAGAATAAAAAAAGCGCATATGCGACTGAAACAAATTGTTTGCCAGTGCGGTAAAAAAATAGGCTAGTATTCCCAGGCTTGCGAATATCAGGAATACGGTAAAGAGTTTGCCTGCATCATCCAGCGGTTGTGCCTCTTTGAAGCCTACCGTTGATACGGTAATGACAGTCATGTACAGGGCATTAATAAATGTAAAACCTTCGAGCAGCATATAGCCGAAAATTCCCAGCAGGATGACAGCCAGCACGTAAAGTCCTGCAAGTATGAGTTTATGGTTGTTGTGTTTATCCATAAAATTGTTCTGTGAGCGTCAAAACCGCAGGACAAATTTAAAAAATTAAGGCTTGCTTTAAAACTCCGGTTTAAGCGAAGGGAAAATTAAAGGGGAAGAAAGAGAGAACGGAGCTTCATCATCCCGAAAAAAGAGTTACAAACGCAGCATAATGCCCAGGTTGATGTAAAACCGGCTCACCTTTGTGGCTCCAAATTTGTTGCTGTCTTTATAGATTCTGGAGAAGCCCAGTTCGTAGCCGACATCGGCGAACAACCACCAGTAAGTCAGGCTGACACCCACACTGCCACCCCAGCTCAGGCTTTTGTAATCTGATTTCACCGGTGCATCGGGATGCGGCAAAGAGTTGTCGGCCTGTAGTACAATATTAAAGACCGGTCCCATAAAAACACGAAAATCAAGCATCTTTCCCTGGGTATCCCAAAATGCATAACCGGCAAGAACAGGTACCCGCAGCATGCTTAAGGTGTGGTTGAAGCGCACCGGTCCGACACCGTTTCCGGTGCTGTCGGCAATGCGGGAAAATTCGGATTTGCTTTGCGTCCAAAAGACGCCCGCTTCACCATAGATCAGGTTGCCGACAGTGACTGTACCGCCAGCCTGGTAACCAATGCCGCCGATACGGTCCCAGCCGGTTATTTCGCGGTTATAATTCGAATAAAGAAAACCGCCACCGGGTTTGATGGTGATTTGTGCCGTCGCCAGAACTGAAAATACAAAGAGAAAAATCAGAATGAAAACGGTCTTTATCATGGACTGGATCGAAAAAACAGGTTGTCACAAATTTGGATTGCGCAAAACTAAAAAGATTCTGCGAGTTGAAAGCCTAAATTTTCAAGTGCGAAAAGTCAAAGCCTACCAAAAAGATATTTAAGTGATGCTGTTCGTTGCCGGTTTTTGCCGGCCGGCGCTCAGTTTAATCTTTCAGAGCAGCCTGCACATGCATCCAGTCGTAATTTTTCGCCCGTCCCAGGCTCACCCAGCCTTCTTCTTCCCAGAACTGCCACCATTTGTCGTACTCGGGCCTGGCAAACAGTGCCCTGTCGGCACCCCAGCGCAGCGAATTGTTGTCAGGGTCATAGTCCATGGCAATGCCCCAGCTGTGTGTTGACCAGGTGGTGCCCCCCCTTTTTTTACGGACGTTCAGGCAGCCGCCCCAAATATCGAGATGCAGCTTTTTGATTTCTTCCGGGCCGTAATGTTCCAATACCTTTGTCAGTACGCGGAGCATGCTGTCTTTCACTTTTTCGTGACAAAACAGCGATTTGACAACCTGACGTTTATTCCACGACAAGCGGTGTGGGTAAGGCAGGGTCAGGCGCGTTTGGTTCTTGCCTACATCACCGTAGAAGGCCTTCAGTGCGACATCATTTTCAACCGGCCAGTTGTTGGGGTTTGTTGTTGATGCGGGTGCTTCATCCCGCCAGGGAGCAGGCATGATGCCTGTGCTTAAAAACTCCCTGAGTACCCCGTAAGCATAATCGGTTTGCGGGCCCCAATAGCCGTCAATTTTTCCGGCATCAATACCGTTTTCTTTACTCAGAAGCTGGATGAAAGCAATGGCTTGCCGTTTGAACGGCCAGGTTGACTTGTTTTCGGCCACACGGAGCAAGGCCGCTTTTGTCTTGTTCCCGGCTATGCCGTCCACGGGGCCGGCATTCAGTCCACGTTTGTTGAGTTCCTGTTGAATTAATTGAATGTGAGATTTGGTAAGTTCCATTTTGATAAGATTTAAGTTTATAAAGTTCGTTTATTAAGTGCGATCGTTTTTCGTGGAGTCCCGTTTGTAGCTGTAATGCTCAACGGGCCATTGGTCGAACGTCATGGCCGTAAAAATAGCGGAAATAATGCTACCAGAACAAAAAAAGAACCGTTTGGAAAAAACAATCAGGGTAATTCGCAATTATGATACAGCCTGGTATGCCAAATAGAAGTAATTTTACCTTTTCGTTTGAACCGTTTACGCAGTGCACATGAAAGGAAAAACATTTGCAGAAAAAATCTTCGGAAAAGAAAAAGGAAGCATTGTTTTCCGCAAACCCGATATCATTCTGACCCACGACAATACGGCCAGCATTTACAACACGTTCAGGAAGATGGGTGGCGAAAAGGTGAAATACCCGGAACAGTTGATGATTGTGCTTGATCACAACGCACCGCCCACCAGCGCTGCCCTGGCAAACCAGTACCAGAAAATAAGAGACATTGTTAGCGCGCAGGGCATCACAAACTTTCACGATGCCGGCAAAGGCATCTGCCATCAGATCATGGCCGAATACGCCAAACCGGGCATGCTGATCGTGGGCAGCGACAGCCACACCTGTACGGCGGGAGCCTTCAATGCTTTTGCTGCCGGCATCGACCGGACAGAGTCAGCCGGTTTGTGGCGACAGGGCGAAACCTGGTTCAGGGTGCCCGAATCGCTGAAAGTGACCTTGAAGGGCAGCTTGCCGGAAGGTGTTTACGCCAAAGATATTTCGCTTTGGATCATCGGGATGATTGGCTCCAGCGGCGCCGATTACATGTCCATCGAATACCACGGCGAAGGAGTAAGATCACTGACCATCGATCAGCGAATGACGCTGGCCAACCTGGCATCGGAAATGGGTGCCAAAAATGCTGTTTTCCCAAACGACGAAGTGCTGGAAAAATGGCTGGGTGAAAATACGGAAGGTGTCTGGGCTGACGTTGATGCGGAATACGTCCGTGAAATTGAGATCAACTTGTCAGGACTTTATCCGCTGGTCGCTGCCCCTCATCACGTGGATAACGTGAAAGCGGTGGCTGA
>JAJRWG010000217.1 GCA_024276895.1 Bacteroidota bacterium | reverse complement strand
AGTGTAAGGGAAGTAGAACACAGGAACTTCACTGCCATCAGCGAACCGGATGTCGATGGCAAAAGTCTCCAGTGATTCCTTACCTTCTTCCATTTGCACTGAAGCCTCGTAAGTCAGCCCGTATGCCAGCATGTTGCCTTTAGACATTTCTTCCTCGCAGTAGTTTTTCAAGCCTTCGGTCACCTGCTCGTTGGTGGGCATTTGCTTTTTGTCGTACTCAAATTCCAGCGGGTGCACCTGCCCTCTGCGGTCGATGAAGGCGCCGAACGGGTAGAGTTCTCCCGTGTCCTCCAGCAGTTCTTTGGCGTACTCAAAGGAATGGTTGATGATTTCCCTGGTATATTTTTCCATTGGTCGTGGGGATTAATAATCGTATTTGTTTTTCCAGTGCTGCCGGAGGCGTTTCCGGTCTTCATTTTCGCGCGGGTTGTCACCCGGCTCATAGATTTTTGTGCCGGCTATCTTTTCGGGCAGGAATTCCTGCTCCACGAAGTTGCCTTCGTGACTGTGGGCGTATTTGTATTCCTTGCCATAGCCGATGTCCTTCATCAGTTTGGTAGGGGCGTTGCGCAGGTGAAGCGGTACCGGCAGGTAGCCGGTTTGCTGCACCAGTGCCTGGGCCTCGTTGATGGCCGCATAAGTGGAATTACTCTTGGGTGAATTGGCCAGGTAAACGGCGGTTTGCGAAAGGATGATACGTCCTTCGGGCCAGCCTACTTTGCTCACCGCATCGAAACAGGTGTTGGCCAGCAAAAGGGCGTTGGGATTGGCATTTCCAATGTCTTCCGATGCCAGGATGAGCATGCGTCGCGCGATGAATTTAGGGTCTTCGCCGGCCTCGACCATGCGGGCAAGCCAGTACACCGCCGCGTTGGGGTCGCTGCCGCGCAAGGATTTGATGAAAGCCGAAATGATGTCGTAGTGCATCTCGCCCTGCTTGTCGTACAGGACGATGTTTTCCTGGATGACAGCTTTAACGGCTTTGTTTTGGATCAGCACTTCTTTTTTCCCGACCTTTTCCTGGTAAACGTACAGTTCCAGGGCGTTCAGTAGCTTGCGGGCATCGCCACCGGAGATCTGCAACAGTGCTTCGTCCTCTTCCACACTGATCCTTATGACCAGTTGTTTTTCGAGCATGGCCACTCCGGTTTTGAGCAGCTTACGCAAATGTTTTGCTTCCAGCGGTTTTAAAATGTAAACCTGGCAGCGTGAGAGCAGGGGGGAGATCACTTCGAACGAAGGATTCTCGGTAGTTGCACCGATAAGTGTGATGATGCCTTTTTCTACCGCGTTGAGCAGTGAATCCTGCTGCGATTTGCTGAAACGATGGATTTCATCGATGAACAAAATGGCCGAGCCGCCAAACATCCCGGCCGAGTTGATGACCTGCCGCACTTCCTTCACACCCGAACTCACCGCACTCAGCGTGTAAAACTCGCGTTTGAGCGTATGGGAAATGATGTGGGCCAGTGTAGTCTTCCCCACTCCCGGTGGCCCCCACAGGATCATGGAAGGCACGTTGCCCGATTCGATGCTTCGCCGCAAGATGGCACCCTCACCAACCAAATGTTCCTGACCGATATAATCGGCAAGTGACTGTGGACGTAGTTGTTCGGCAAGAGGGGCCTGGAGCATCGGGCTTGGGAATTTAAGCCTCAAATCTAAAATTTAATGTTTTATGTTTGAAACTTTTTGTTTGAATTTTGTCAACGTCTGAAAAGGATTGACCGTTTAACCGGCTTTCCGGTATTCAGCATTACCTGCTTACAAGAATTCTTCCCTGCACTGATTCATCTCCGGCTTGAAAAAAGTATAAATACATTCCTGCCCGAAGACTCTCGGCTTTCCACACAAGTTGTTGTATGCCTGGGCCCTGCCTTACTTTGGTATAAAAGACTTTCTGATCCATTGAATTGTAAACAGAAAGCTCCACGGTCAACAGCTCTTGCAATTCGTAAGAAAAAGTAGTGGATGTTTTGAACGGGTTGGGATAAATGGTAAGCGCATTTCCCAGTAATTCTTCCTTCACCGAAACAGCCTGCTGGTTGCAATAAAACTGAATCTCCCCATTTGTATTGCAGCCCGTGGCATTGTCTCCGAGCTGTATAACGGCGTTTGGGCCGGCCAGGTATTCGCAAATGCTTTCAACGGCACAGTTCGACAATTGCGGGTTGCCGGTGATGGTCAAACTGCTGATGGATTCCGCATGGATATTCTCAAGGCCGGTTAGCGAACTCAGGTAGTTGTTGGATTTTATTTCAAAGGGGCCCCAGATAAAATTCAGGTTTTCGAGTCCTGTTAAACTTGTCAGGTATTTGTTGTTCTCTATCAGGACGCCTTCCCAAACCGTGTTCAAATCTTCCAGTCCGTTTAAATTCGTCAGGTTTTTGTTATTCGAAACCTGTAGCTGACCATAAACGGAAGTCAGTTTATTCAGCCCGTTTAAACCGGCGAGCTTGGCATTATCCAGAATTTGCAGGTCGCCTCCGATAGCTTTTACCATATTCAGGCCCTCAATGCCTTGCAGCATATCATTATTGTCAATCAGCAACCCTCCTTTCAAATAGGTTAGATTTTCCAAAGCATCCAGATAATTTAACGAAACATTGTCAATAATCCTGATATCCCCGCCAATGGAAACCACATTTTGAAGGCCATCTAAACTTGTCATCACTTCGTTGTAGCTAATATTCATGTCTTTACCAATATCTGTGAGATTGTTAAGCCCGGCGAAGTTTTGCAGTGATTTATTGGTACTAACAATAAACTCCCCTCCTATCGTTGACACGTCTTCCAGCCCTGTAAAGTCAGTCAGTAAATTATTCCACCAAATATGAAACGCCCCGCCAATGGTTACCAGGCTTTCAAGTCCTGTTAAACTTGTGAGTGCGTCAACGTTGGCAATTTCCATGTCTCCACCGATGGCGGCCAGGTTTTCAAAACCCGCCACCTTGGTTAAGGCATCGCAGCGGGCAATAAGCAGTCCACCGCCGATTGAAACTACATTATGTAGCCCAAGCAGACTTTTTAAAGAGTCGCAATCTTCTATTTTCACACTGCCCACAATTGAATCCATATTGCCCGGGCCTGATAAATTTATTAGCCCGTTGTTGTAATTAATTTTTAAATCACCTTCAATACGTCTTAGGTTATCCAGCCCTGACAGGTTGACCAGCGATTGACATCCGTAAATATCAAGCCCGCCCAGAAAATTAACGTTTTCCAGCCCGGCTAAACTTTCGAGTGAATCCAGCCTGTAAAGAATAAGTTCTCCACCGACAGAGTTTAGCTTTTCCAGGTTTGTTAAACTCCTGAGTGCCTTGCTGGAACTGGTAGATATTTCAAAATTCCCCCCAACTGCGGTGAGATTATCCAGTCCTGATAAATCAGGGAGGGAGGCATTGTTTTGGATGACGGTATTTCCACCAATCGTATCCAGGTTATCCATACCTCTCAGGCTATTCAGTAAGGGGTTGTTAATAACTCTCAGGTTTCCTTCAATGCTCAAAAGATTTTCAAGCCCTGAAAAATCGTTTAAAAGTTTATTGTAGTAGGCAAAAAATTCTCCACCTACAAGTGTGAGATGATTGAGCCCGTTTAGGCTCGTCAGCTTATTGTTTGCTGCCACCTTGAAATCACCACCAATAGACGCCAGATTTTCGAGACCGGTCAGGCTGCTTAATACGGTGTTGTTTGAGATGTTCAAATTGCCAGCAATAGTAGTCAGCGACGCCAGGCCGGTCAGATCCTTTAGGGAGCTGTTCTCGCTGATGGTAACACTTTGCCCTACCGAAGACAATTTGTTCAGGCCGTTGAGACTGCCGAGGGCATTGCTGTTGGATATGGTAAGGCCTCTCCCGATGGAAACGAGATTCCCCAGGCCTGTTAAACTTTTCAGTGATCCATTGTTTTTTATCTCAAGTCCGCCATTTATATGAAACAAGTTATAGAGACCCACGAGATTGGTCAGTAAATGGTTGTAACGAATGCCCAGGTTTGTTACAGAACTTAAATTTCCAAGTCCTGACAAACTGCTTAGAGAATTATTGGACTCAATATACAAATTGCCAACGGATTCCAGTCCGTCCAAACCTTCCAAACTGTTCAGTGCATGGCAAGAACCTATTATCAGGCTGCCTCCTATTGAAGTTACATTTTCAATACCGGTGAGGTCTGCTAAGGCAAAGTTTCCTGAAAGGTACAACCCGGCAGGTATCGAAGTAATATTTTCCAAACCGGATAAACTGGTCAGGAGAGTATTGTACTTAATCCTGAGGTCTGACCCAAGGTAGGTGAGATTTTGAAGGGCTGCAATACTTGTTAGTTGATAATTTCCCTGTATTTCAATGCCTCCCACATTTGCCTGCAGATTCCCGAGGCCCCATAAAGTGGTTAATGAGGCATTTTCTTTAATGCTCATAAACCCTCCCACATAAGTTATATTATCCAGGCCTGTTAAATCTGTAAGTGCATCATTTTCCCATACAATAAGATTTCCTTCAACAATTGTGAGGCTTTCCATTCCTGTTAAGCTTTCCAGTTTATCGTTATCATAAAACCGGATCTCGCCCCCAACAGCCTGCAAATTGGCCAGTCCCGAAATGTTAGTTAGTTCCGGATTATGGTAAAACCACAAACGCTCTCCAATAGCGGTAAGTACATACAAGCTGTCTGCATTTGTGATGTCATTTCCGTCTATCGTAACCCCGCCTTCAACTTCTGAACAACCGGGGTAATCCGAGGGAAAGTTGTCAATTTGCTCCTGGGTGCTAAAATAAATACCATCGGGCAGACAGGATTGCGAAAAGGCCACAGTCAGTAAAAAGAAGAAGGCCAAAGTAAATAAGGCAGCTTTTTTCATCTGGTTATTTTTTAAAACAAGGGGTTCAATTCATTATCAACTTCTTTCTTATTTTACTATCGTTAGTTACAATTTCCAGGACATAAATTCCCCGGGCAAGCATGGACACATCAATCGCTGTATTCAATCCTATTTGTGTCAGAAGCATTTGACCAAGCTGGTTGTAAATAATTACTTTATTAATCTCAATTCCATTTCTGCTCCTGACGGAAAGTTTGGTATCAGCAGGATTGGGATACAGGACAAAATTGTTTTTATCCATGTTTTCGGGAATCCCGATGACCGCACAGGCCTGTTCAACTTCTTCCCGGTTGTTGCAACCCTGTGCGTTGTTGGCAATCAGAACTTCCCCACCGGGAACCAGCAGGTAATCGCAAATGGTTTTGACAGCGCAGGTGGACAAATTTTTGTTGCCGGTGATGATGATTTCGCTGAGCGCAGCTGCATAAATCTGATCCAAACCCCCGAGGCCGGAAAGCAGATTGTTTCCTTCAATCCGGATTGGCCCCCAGACAGAAACTACATTGTCCAGGTTCGCAATGCTTATTAACCCGGGGTTCTGAATGATCCGGATGCCATCCCAAATGTAAACCAGGCTGTCGAGTCCCAAAAGGCTTGCCAGGGTATAGTTCTCCAGCAGGCCCAGTTCTCCGTAAATGTAATTCAGGTTCTGAAGGCCGTTTAAACTGCTCAGCTTATTGTTGTTTGAAATCAACAGGTCCCCGCCGATATCCGACAAATTGTCCGGACCTGATAAATCGGACAAGCGGCTGTTTTTTGTCAGGCTTAGTTTTCCCCTGATAAATAGAAGCTTCTCAAGTCCGTTTAAACTTTGAAGCGATTTGTTGTTGATAATGTTGAGGTCGCCTTCAATTGAAACCAATTGCTCCAGTCCCGACAGGCTGCTGAGCATATTGTTACTGTCGACGGTAACGCTTCCGCCGATTTCAGACAATTGTCCTGCTCCGTTAAGACTGGAAAGGCTGTTGTTGTAATATATTTTCATATTACCACCTATGGAAGAAACATAATCCAGCCCTGTAAGGCTGATGAGTGCGCTGTTATTGACGATCGAAAGATTTCCTCTGACAAAAAGCACATTGTCCAGCCCGGACAAGTCGGATAACAGCGGATTTCCGCCGTATTTTTCCGAACCAATAGCCAGGTCCTCAGAAATAGCGGTGATTCCTTCCAGTCCGTGTAAACTCATTAACTGATCGTTTCCGAATATTTTGATGCCTCCCCCCAACGAACTTACATTTTGAAAACCGTTTAAACTTGTCAGCATACTGTTGCCATATATTCCAATGTTTCCACCCACGGAAGTTAGCTGCGACAGGCTTTCCATGTTTGTCAGGGAATTGGCGCCGTTAACCAGGAACCATCCCCCAACGGAATGAAGATTCTCTAAACCTGTCAGGTTTGACAGTGCTGAAAGATTCCGTAATGTAAAATTTCCTCCGATACTGGTTAAACTATCCAGGCCTGACAGATTTAACAAAACCGGGTTGGAGGAAACTTCCAGATCACCCGCCACTGATTTTAGTTTGTCCAAACCTGAAAAGTCGGCCAGTGCATTTCCATACAAAATCAATGATCCTCCTATTGAAGAAACATGATTAAGCCCGCTTAAACCGAACAGGGTATCATTGAAAATAAACTCAAGGTTTCCCCCAATCAGGGTAAGGCTATCCAGACCGTTCATAGTGGTTAAAGCATTGTTCCACTTTATAATAAAGTTGCCGCCAATCTGGCTTAAACTTTCGAGCCCGGAAAAACTTTCCAATGAAAGGTTATGCTCAATATGACAGTATCCCCCTATTGATGTTAAATGATGAAGGCCGTTAAAACTCAGCAGATTTTGGTTGTTCGTTACAATCAGGCTGCCTGCCAGCAGGTTCAAATTTTGTAATCCGGCAAGGTCTGTCAGTTTAGTGTTGCGATCAATTGAAAGTGTTCCCCCAACGGAGTTCAGACTTTCAAGCCCCGACAAAGTTTCAAGTACAGGGTTCCTGAGTATGAATAAACCTCCCCCGATAGTGCTTAGTTTGTCAATGCCGGCAAGGCTTACTAATATTTTACAGTCGCTTACTGTAAAAGAACCTCCGACTGATGTAATATTGTTTAATCCGTTCAGGCTAACAAGTGATGGGTTGCCGTAAAAGTCACCACCAATGTACAGGTCGTTTCCAACGGCAGTGACCTTACT